>NZ_WJRS01000040.1:0-39274 GCF_028895205.1 Pseudomonas sp. ITEM 17296
ATGTTGTATGTTTCTGAGCAAAGCCGTGCTCGCTGCGCTTTGGGCACAGGGGGCTGTTAAGTGAAGTCAATCAGGGGTTGCCGAATATCAAGGTCGCACTCGACGTAGTGATCAACATGACGTCCTGGTAACCCTTGCACAGCCGTGACCTGCTATGCCTATGGGATACAACGCGCAAAGAGGGCGGTCCCCCGATGCTGGTCGTCGAGCAACTGCACAAGTCATTCATCACCCCTCAAGGCCCGCTGCCTGTGCTGCAGGGCATCGACCTGCGCCTGGCGCGCGGCAGCAGCCTGGCGCTGATGGGGGAGTCGGGGAGTGGCAAGAGCACCTTGCTGCATTTGATTGCCGGCCTGGACCGGGCCGACAGCGGGCGCATCCTGATTGATGACGAACCACTCGATGGCCGTTCGGAGTCGGCACTGGCGCGGTGGCGCCGGGACGGCATTGGCCTGGTGTTTCAGCAGTACAACCTGATCAGCAGCCTGGACGTGGCGGCCAACCTTGCGTTTCAGGCCCGGCTTGCCAACCGGCATGACCCGCACTGGCTGGCGTACCTGGCAGAGCGCCTGGGGCTGGCTGCGTTATTGACGCGCTACCCGGAACAGCTATCTGGCGGCCAGCAACAGCGGGTCGCCATTGGCCGCGCCCTGGCCGGTCGCCCCGCCTGGGTGTTGGCAGACGAGCCGACCGGCAGCCTTGACGAAGCCAGCAGCGATGAGGTGTTAGGCCTGTTTTTGCAACTGGTCGCCGAGGCCGGCAGCAGTGTCCTGATGGTGACCCACAGCCAGCGCCTGGCGGCGCGGCTAGCGCACAGTTGCTACCTGCAGGCGGGCCGTGTGCGCGCCGAGCACGGCCTATGAGCCCATTGCTGCTGACCCTGCAGGCGCTGTTGAGCCATTGGCGGCGCCATCGCGTGCAGTGCCTTAGCATCTTTACCGGGTTGTGGCTGGCCACTGCGTTATGGACCGGCGTCCAGGCACTCAACAGCCAGGCGCGCAGCGACTACGCGCGCGCCAGTGCGGTACTGGCGGCACCGATGCAGGCGCAACTGGTGCCGCGTGACGGCGAACGCTTCGAGCAGGCGCTGTATGTGCAATTGCGCCAGTTGGGCTGGCCGGTTGCCCCGGTACTGGAGGGGCGGCTGCGGTTTTCTGGCGAGCAGCCGGTGACTGTCCGGCTGATTGGCGTCGAGCCGTTGAGCTTGCCAGTTTCCACTGCCGTGGCGGGTGTGCGGGTGGCCGATTTCGACCTGCAGGCCTTTATTGGCACGCCGGGGCAGGCCTGGGTAGGGCCGGACACCTTGCGCCAACTGGGCAAAACCGTTAGCGACATGGCCGTCAGCAGCGAAGGGCAGCGGCTGCCACCCTTTGTGCTCAAGCCGGAGTTGGCGCCCGGGGTGATCGTGGTCGACATCGGCCATGCGCAGGCCTTGCTGCAGGCACCCGGACAGCTGTCGCGGCTTCTACTGACAGGGCCTTCGGCGCCCTTGCCCGCAGCCATCGCTGCGCGGCTCGAACTGCAAACACCGAGTGATGACGGTGGCCTGCAACGCCTGACTGAGAGCTTTCACCTGAACCTCACCGCCCTCGGCTTGCTGGCCTTCGTGGTCGGGCTGTTCATCGCCCACGCCGCCATTGGCCTTGCACTGGAGCAGCGCCGTGGCTTGATCAGAAGCCTGCGGGCCTGTGGCGTCAGTTTGCATTGCCTGTTGCTCGGCCTGGCGCTGGAGCTGGGCCTGTTCGCGGTGCTGGGCGGGCTGGCCGGGGTGGCGGGCGGCTATGGGCTGGCCGCGTTGCTGTTGCCAGACGTTGCCGCGAGTTTGCGTGGCTTGTATGGCGCCCAAGTCGCCAGCGTGTTGCACCTGCCGGCAGGGTGGTGGTTGGCTGGGGTGCTGGTGAGTGTGCTCGGGGCCTTGTTGGCGGGGCTGAGCAGTGTTTTGCAGGCGGCGCGCCTGCCCCTGTTGGCGCTGGCTCAACCCCAGGCCTGGCGCTTGGCGCAAGGCCGTTGGTTGCGGCGCCAGACGTGGGTGGCACTGCTGTTGCTGTTGGTGGCGCTTGGCTGTTGGCAACTGGGCCAGGGCTTGGCCAGCGCTTTCGCCTTGCTGGCGGCGTTGTTGCTGGCCTCGGCGTTGCTGTTACCGCCCTTGCTCGACGGCGTGCTGGCCTGGGCTGCGCGTGGGCGCCGACGGCCGCTGTCGCAGTGGTTCGTCGCCGACAGCCGCCAGCAATTACCTGGGTTGAGCCTGGCGCTGATGGCCTTGTTGCTGGCACTGGCCGCCAGTGTTGGCGTGGGCAGCATGACCGAGGGCTTTCGCAAGACCTTCATCGGCTGGCTCGATGCGCGTTTGTCCGCCGACCTTTACGTGACGCCTCGGGACACCGCGCAGGGCCTGCAGATCAGTGAGTGGCTCAAGCAGCAACCTGCGGCCACGGCGGTGCTGCCAGGCTGGCGTGTGGAAACGCACCTTAAGGGTTGGCCAGTGCAGGTGCAGGGGGTTATCGACCACCCGGCCTACCGCGACCGCTGGCCGTTGCTGGACCAGCACGCGCAGGCCTGGCAGCAGTTGGCGGCGGGCAAGGCGGTGATGCTCAGTGAACAATTGGCCCGCCGCCTAGGGCTGGTGGTGGGCGACACTTTGATGCTGGCGGCCGACGCTGCGCAGCCCATGACAGTGGTGGGGGTGTACGCCGACTACGGCAACCCCAAGGGCCATCTGTTGGTCAATGCCGATTGGCTGCGCAGGCATTGGCCGCAGGCGACATTGACCGGCCTGAGCGTGGATGTCGCGCCCACGCACCTGGCACCCCTCAAAGCTGAGTTGCAGCAGCGCTTTGCCCTGGACGACAGCCGGGTGGTCGAGCAATCGCGCCTGAAGCGCTGGTCGACCGAAGTGTTCAACCGCACCTTTGCCGCCACCGCCGCCCTCAACAGCCTGACACTGGGTGTCGCCGGCGTGGCCATGTTCATCAACCTGCTGACCCTGAGCCAAAGCCGCCTGGGCCAGCTGGCGCCGCTCTGGGCATTGGGTGTGCGGCGCACGCAACTGGTTTGGCTGACCCTGGGCCAGACGCTCATGCTGAGCAGCCTCACCGTGCTGCTGGCGATCCCTGTCGGTGTCGTGTTGGCCTGGTGCCTGGTGGCGGTGGTGAACGTGCAGGCATTTGGCTGGCGGTTGCCGCTGTATGTGTTTCCTGGGCAATTGGTGCAACTGGCGGTGCTGGGCATCCTCACCAGCCTGCTGGCCAGTGCCTGGCCGCTGTGGCAACTGGCGCGGCGACAGCCCAGCGATCTGTTGAGGCAGTTTGCCGATGAACGTTAAAGCCTGTGTCGTGCTGTGCGCGCTGCTGAGCGGCTGCGACCAGCCTGCGCCAGCGCCGCAGAGTTTTGCCGGGTTGGGCGAGCAGGCCAGTGGGTTCAGCCAGGTGACCCGCGATCACCCCTTGGTGTTCCCGCGTGATCACGGGGCTCATGAGGGGTATCGCATCGAATGGTGGTATGTCACCGCCAACCTTGAAGACGCCCAAGGGCGGGACTGGGGCGCGCAGTGGACGCTGTTCCGTTCGGCCTTGCGCCCGGGGGCGGAAACGGCCGACTGGAACAGCCCGAACCTGTGGATGGGGCATGCGGCCCTGACTGGGCCGGGTGGGCATCGCGCTGGCGAGACCCTGGCGCGTGGCGGTGTCGGGCAGGCAGGCGTCGAGGCCCAGCCGTTCCGGGCCTGGATCAATGACTGGTCACTGCAGGGGGGGGAGGGCATTGCAGGGTTGCACATGAAGGCTGCCGGCCAAGGCTTTGGTTACGACCTGAATCTGCGCAGTGACAGGCCGCTGGTGCTGCACGGCAGCCAGGGCTACAGCGAAAAATCGGGCAAGGGGCAAGCGTCGTATTACTACAGCCAGCCGTTCTACCGCGTCAGCGGCGAGGTGGAGCGCGATGGCCTATGCATTGCGGTCACCGGGCAGGCCTGGTTGGACCGGGAGTGGAGCAGCCAGCCGCTGGCGGCCGGGCAAACCGGCTGGGACTGGTTTTCACTGCACCTGGACAGCGGCGCGAAGCTGATGCTGTTTCAGGTGCGCGAGGCCAAGGGTTTGCCATATCGGGCGGGGACCTGGGTCAGTGCTCAGGGCGAGGTGGTAGCGCTGCGAGGCGATCAGATTCAGCTTCAGGCGTTGGCCTGGACGCGGCAGGAAAACGGCAAGGAGGTGCCGACACGTTGGCGAGTGCGGGTGCTGGCGTACGGCGTGGATGTGCAGGTTGATGCCGTCGAGCCGCGTACCTGGATGAACACCCGGTTTCCTTACTGGGAGGGGCCGGTGAGGTTGCAGGGGAGTGCGGGCGGGCGGGGGTATCTGGAGATGACGGGGTATTAGGGGCATGCAGGGGTGTGAGGCTGCCAGGTGTATGGCGATGGGGGGGGGGCGCCTGTGAGATCGAGCGCCGCCCGCGCGGCGCTTCGCAGCACAAGGCTGCTCCCACATTTGTTTCGGGCCAGTCATGTCTGTGAAGGCGGCGCGCGACCGCCTTGTGTGTTCGACTCGATAGCGCGCCATGCACCTGTAGGAGCAGCCTTGTGCTGCGAAGCGCCGCGCGGCGGCGCTCGATCTCGACAGCGCCGCAAACCTCAACCCGATCACCTCAAACCATCACCTCAATCCTTGATCAACCCCCGCAACGCCGCCTTGGCCTCAGGCGTACGCAGGCATTCGATAAACAACTGGCTCTCCCGCTCCACAGTGGCCTCCAGCTCCGTGCGCCCCCCATCCTTGAGCAGGCGCTTGCTAATGCGCAGCGCCTGTTGCGGGTAACTTTGCAGCCGCCGCGCCAGTTGCCGGGCGGCCGCCAAGCACTGTTCGCCATCTTCATGCAGCTCACTGGCCAAGCCCCAGGCTACCGCCTGCTCACCCTCAAGCAACGCGTTGCCCATCAGCAAGCGGGCGGCGCGGGCCTGCCCGAGCATGCGCGGCAGCAGCAGGCTGGAGCCGAACTCCGGGCATACCCCCAACGGCGCAAACGGCATGCGCAGCTTGGCCGTGCGGCTGACCAGCACCTGGTCGCAATGCAGCAGCAGGGTGGCGCCGATGCCGATCGCCGCGCCACTGACGGCAGCGATCAAGGGTTTATCCAGGCCCATCACAATGCGCATCAGGCGGAACACCGGGCTGTCCCTGTCGCTGGGCGGGTTGTCGAGGAAATCGCGCAGGTCATTGCCGGCGCTGAAGCAGTGGGGGCCGCCCGTGATCAGCACCGCATCAACGTGCGGGTCTTCGCCCGCCGCCAGCAGCAGGTCGCCAAACTGGCGGTACATGGCGATGTTCAGGGCATTGAGCTTGTCGGGGCGGTTGAAGGTCAGGGTCAGCAGGCCCTGGTCCAGGTCGCGTGTGATCAGGTCGTTCATGGCAGCCGCTTTTGTTGTTGTGGTCAGGCCCGGCAACAGGGTGCACACCGGGCATTGGCCAGTAGGGTTTATCATGGCGCTCGGCTTGCTGTACAGTCGTTCAGCCCAGTCTAATGCCCGAGAATCGCCGATGAGCCAGGAAGCCCGCTACCACCGCATGCTGCCGGAATTGCGCAAAGCCAACCTGGTCGAGGCGACCTTGGTGTGCCTTAAGCGACATGGTTTTCAGGGGGCTTCGATCCGCAAGATTTCCGCCGAGGCGGGGGTTTCGGTGGGGTTGATCAGCCACCATTACGCGGGCAAGGACGAACTGGTGGCCGAAGCTTACATGGCGGTCACCGGGCGGGTCATGGGCCTGCTGCGCGAAGCCATGGCCCAGGCCGCGCCCACGGCCCGCGAACGGCTGTCGGCGTTCTTCCGTGCCTCGTTTTGCGCCGAACTGCTCGACCCGCAACTGCTCGATGCCTGGCTGGCGTTCTGGGGCGCGGTGAAGACCGCCGATGCGATCAACCAGGTGCACGACCATTCCTACGGTGAGTACCGCAACGAGTTGAGCCGGCTGCTCGCCACGCTGGCGGTGGAAGAGGGCTGGCAGGGCTTTGACGCCGACCTGGCGGCGATCAGCCTGAGCGCGTTGCTCGATGGCTTGTGGCTGGAGTCGGGCCTCAACCCGGGCACCTTTACGCCGGCCCAGGGCGTGCAGATCTGCGAGGCCTGGGTGGATGGCTTGCAGGCCGGTGGTCGGCAACGCTTCAGCCTGCCCAAGGGCTGTTGATCGCCTGTTCAGTAACGAGTAGGCTGCTGTCGCGAGTGTGTAGAACAAACCAATAAAAAAAGAGACTTCACGCAATGACGCCTCGGGTATTGATCGTCGATGACGATCCGCTTATTCGTGACTTGCTGCAGGCCTATCTGTCCCAGGAAGGCTATGACGTGCACTGCGCCGACACCGCAGAAAAGGCCGAGGCATTGCTCGGCAGCCAGGACGTCGACCTGGTGCTGCTGGACATTCGCCTGCCCGGCAAGGACGGCCTGACCCTGACCCGCGAGCTGCGGGTGCGCTCGGAAGTCGGCATCATCCTCATCACCGGGCGCAATGACGACATCGACCGCATCGTCGGCCTGGAGTGCGGCGCCGACGACTACATCATGAAACCGCTCAACCCCCGCGAGCTGGTGTCCCGCGCCAAGAACCTGATTCGCCGCGTACGCCATGCCCGCGAGGTGCACCCGGCGCCCGCCTGCGCACAGTCGCTCAAGCAATTTGCCGACTGGGCACTGGACACTGACCGTCGACGCCTGATCGACCCGCGTGGCGGGCAAACGCTGCTGACCCATGGCGAGTTCCAACTGCTCAGCGTCTTCCTGCGCAACAGCGGCCACACCCTGAGCCGCGACCAGTTGATGGACCAGATCCGCAACCGTGAGTGGGTACCCAACGACCGCTCCATCGACGTGCTGGTCGGCCGCCTGCGCCGCAAGCTGCATGACGACCCGGCCGAGCCGCAACTGATCATCACCATTCATGGCACCGGCTACCTGTTCACCGCCAGCGTGGCCGCGTGAGCACCCTGCGCCGCCTGCTGGCGCTGGCGGTGCTGGTACCAGGCTTGCCAGCAGCGGCGGCTGAGCCGGTGCGCTACTGCGACTACCCCGTGTACCCGCCGATTTCCTGGAGCGATGGCCACCAGGTGCGCGGCCTGGCGCCGACGGTGGTGCGGGAGCTGTTTGCGCGCATGGGCCGAGAGGTGCAAACCGTGGTGCTGGGCAACTGGAAGCGCTGCCTGATGGACGCTGCCGCCGGGCGGGTGGACGTGGTGCTGGCCTACGACAGCGACCAACGTGACCAAGGCATGCGTTTTTCGTCGGTACCGGTGATACGTGAAGAGGTGGCAGTGTTTTTCAATCGCCGCCGGCCCGTGCAGTTTCAGCACCTGGAAGACTTGGCCGGGTACCGTGGCGGCTTGCTCTACGGTGAAAGCTACGGCGCCGACTTCGACCGTTTTGTCGCGCGCCACCAGAACATCGAGCGGGTCTCGTCCAGCCAGCAGAACTTCGGCAAGCTGATCCGTGGGCGCATCGACTTCGTGATCCAGGAGCGGCGTACCGGCGAGCTGTTCATCGAGCACCTGCCCGGCGCCGAAGACATCCGCGCCTTGCCGGCCGCGCTGAGCGTGGACTACCTGCGCGTGGCGGTGTCGCGCCAGTCCTCCCTGAGCCAGCACATGGACGAGATCGACCACCAGTTGCGGCGCATGCACGAAGCTGGCGAGATCGACCGCTGGCTGGAGCAGAGCGAAGTGACCTACCGCGACATGATCAACCTGCCGGCGGATGCCCGATGATCCGCCTGCGCACCGACGGCCTGTTGCGCCGCCTGCTGCTGTTTATCCTGCTGTTCAGCCTGTGCTTCACGGTGCTGGCCAGTTCCGTGCAGCTGTATTTCGAGTACCGCCGCGAGATGCGCGACATCGAGGCGCGCATGGCGTTGATCCGCGCGGGTTACCTGGCCAGCCTGGAGCGCAGCTTGTGGGACCTCGACGAAGCGCAACTGGATGTTCAATTGCGTGGCCTGGTGGACTTTTCAGATGTGGCGCGGGTACGCCTGCTCAGCGATGACTTCACCCTGTTGCGCGGTGAAGCCGAGCCTAAGGGGCCACTGCGCATCGAGCGTTTCCCGCTGGATTACCAGCCACCGTCGGGGCCGGCACGGCACCTTGGCGAGCTGGAGGTGAGCATCGACCTGGGTGCGGTGCACCGGCGGCTGTATGCCACGGGCCTGGCCAGCCTGTTGTGGATGGGGGTGTTTCTGTGTGGCCTGGCGGTCGCGTTGTCTGGCTTGTTCTACCGCTTGGTGACCCGCCATTTGCAAGTCATGGCCGAGTTTGCCCGGCGGATCGGGGCCGGGCACTGGCAGGAGCCGCTGCGCCTGGATCGCCGCCGTTCGGCGCATGCCGATGAGATCGATACCGTGGCGCATGCACTGGACGACATGCGCCGGGCCATCCTCAGCGACATCGAGCGCCGCGAGCTTGACCGCGTGGCCCTGCAGGACAAGCGTGACGAGCTACAGGCCATGGTCGAGCGGCGTACCGCGAGCCTAGCCCGGGCCAAGGATGAGGCCGAAGCCGCCAACCTGGCCAAGTCACGCTTTTTGGCGACCATGAGCCATGAGCTGCGCACGCCGCTCAATGGCATCCTCGGCATGGCCGAACTGCTACGTGGTGCCAGGCTCGATGCGCTCGACCGGCAACGCCTACAGGCTTTGTACAAGGCGGGCGAAGGGCTGTTGGCCATTCTTAACGAGGTGCTTTGCTTTGCCCGTCTCGAAGAGGGCGAGAGCCAGGCCGAAATGCTCGGTTTCTCACTGCGCCAGTTGTGCACGGAGGTGCTGGCATTGCTCGAACCGATGGCCTTGGAACGCGGCGACACCCTGCACGTGGAGGTCGATGAGCAATTGGCGGCGCATCAGCATGGCGCCGAGCAGTACCTGCGCCAGGTACTGAGCAACCTGCTGGCCAACGCCATCAAGTTCACCGCGCACGGCCAGGTCGAACTCAGGGTGCAGGTGCTGGCCAGCGATCAGAACGGGCAGCGCCTGCGCGTGTCGGTCAGTGACAATGGCATTGGCATCGAACCGGCCATGCAGGCGAAGATTTTTGACCGTTTCGTACAGGCCAGCGAAGCGGTGGCCCGGCGCTATGGTGGCACTGGCCTGGGCTTGGCGATCTGCAAGCACCTGGTGGAAAAACTTGGCGGCCGCATCGGCCTGAACAGCGTGCCGGGGAAGGGCAGTTGCTTCTGGTTCGAGCTCGACATGGCGCGTGGGCAGCCTGCCGTTGCCCATGAGCCGGCCTGCTCGGCGTGGGCCAGCCTGAGTATCCTGGTGGTCGAGGACGTGGCGTTGAACCGTGAGGTGGCGGGTGGTTTGCTGGTGCGCGATGGCCACCAGGTGTGCTTTGCCGAGGATGCCGATCAAGCCCTGCAAGCCTGTGCCCAGCAGCGCTTCGACCTGATCCTGCTGGATGTGCACTTGCCCGGTTTGAGCGGGGTTGAGTTGTGCCGGCGCATCCGCGCCACCCCAGGGCCAAACCGTGGCAGCCGGATCCTGGCGCTGACTGCCGGGGTGCAACCGGCGCAAGTTCCCGATTACCTGGCCGCAGGCATGCAGGGGGTACTGGCCAAACCGCTGCGCCTGGAGCACCTGCGCCAGGCCCTGGCCGAGGTTGCGCCTGCCCCGGTGGCTGCACCTGGCTCGGGCATGGACTGGTCACTGCTGCAAACCCACCGCAGCTTGCTGGGCGAGCAGAAGTTGCAGGCGCTGCTGGCAGTGCTGCACCAATCGATCGAGCAGCACGCCACGGCGCTGGCCGAAGCCTTGCAGGCACGCGACTGCGCTGCAGTGTCGCACCTGGCGCATCGCCTGGCGGGCAGTTGCGATTCCCTCGGCTTTGCTGGCCTGGCTGGCCTGTTGCGCCGCCTCGAAGACGCCGCCCAAGGCCAAGATGAACAGGCGCTGCTGGCGCTCAGCGAGCCACTAGCGGCACAGCTGGAACAGGCCCGCACCACCCTGAAACAGTTGATCCAGAGCTGACGTACAAAAAACTTACGACTTTTTACATCTTTGATCGGTTCGTACAACGGCACCTTACATCCGTTTCCAATAATCGATGGCAACCGTGTTGCACGCGGTCCATGAGGCTTATTGGAGATAACAATAATGACATGCCGTAGCGCTCAGCCCCTCCTTGAACGATCGTTTTGCACCCCCTGCTACAGCGGGGTGAACCATGACTGACACACACGAAGGCAAAATCCAGCTGACCCGCGCGCTGAAAAGCCGGCACATCTTCATGCTGTCGCTGGGCGGCGTGATCGGCACCGGGCTGTTCATGGGCTCGGGCGTCACCATCAACCAGGGCGGGCCGGTGGGGGCGATCCTGGCCTACCTGGTGGCGGGGCTGTTGATGTACCTGGTGATGGTCTGCCTGGGCGAGCTGTCGGTGCAGATGCCGGTTTCCGGTTCGTTCCAGGCCCATGCCACCAAGTTCATCGGCCCAGCCACGGGCTTCATGATTGGCTGGGTGTACTGGATGAGTTGGGCCACCACGGTGGGCCTGGAGTTCACCGCTGCGGGCATGCTGATGACCCGCTGGTTCCCCGAGGTGCCAATCTGGTATTGGTCGGCGTTGTTCGTGGTCGTGCTGTTCGGCCTCAATGCTCTGGCCACACGGGCCTTTGGCGAGGCGGAATACTGGTTCTCGGGGATCAAGGTGGCGACCATCCTCGGCTTTATCGTGGTCGGCCTGCTGGTGATCTTCGGCGCCATCCCGCTGAACAACGGGGCGCCGGCACCGATGCTGAACAACTTGGTGGGCGAGTCGCTGTTCCCCCATGGCCTGTCGGCGGTGTTCGCGGTGATGATGACCGTGGTGTATGCCTTTCAGGGCTGCGAAATCATGGGCGTGGCGGCCGGTGAGACCGAGCACCCGGAAAAGAGCATCCCCCGGGCCGTGCGCAACGTGGTGTTCCGCGTGCTGATCTTCTACGTGCTGGCGATTGCCGTGCTGTCGGCCATCGTGCCGTTCGAGCAGGCCGGGTTGATGGAAAGCCCGTTCGTGCAGGTGTTCGACATGGTCGGCATTCCCTATGCGGCCGACCTGATGAACTTCGTCATCCTCACCGCCATCCTGTCGGTGGGTAACTCCGGGCTGTATGCCTCCACGCGCATCCTCTGGGCCATGTCCAAGAGCGGCATGGCACCCAAGAGCCTGTCGCCGCTGAGCAAACGCGGCGTGCCACTGCGTGCCCTGAGCATCACCCTGTGCTTTGCCCTGGTGTCGCTGATGACCAGCTTCGTGGCTGCCGACACCTTGTTCATGGTGTTGATGGCCGTGAGCGGCATGTCGGGCACTGTGACCTGGATCGTCATCGCCCTGGCGCAGTACCGGTTCCGCAAGGCGTACCTGCGTGATGGCGGGCAATTGCAGGACCTCAAGTACAAGGCGCCGCTGTACCCCTTGGTGCCGCTGTTGTGCATCACCCTGTGCTGTTCGCTGTTCGTGTTTCTGGCCATCGATGAGACCCAGCGGCCGTCGTTGTACTGGGGCTTTGGTTTCATTGCCCTGTGCTATGCGGCGTATTACGGGGTGAACCGCCGGCGGCAAGGGGCCTTTGCGCCGAGCGCGCCTGGCGTTTGAAGCCGCTTGTTGGGGGCAGCCTTGTGCTGCGAAGAGGCCGGTGCAGGCATCAACATTGTTTTGAGCCTGCACTGGCCTCTTCGCAGCACAAGGCTGCTTCTACAAGGGAAGCGCAAGGGTTTTGATCCGAGTTGTGCAAAGTTGTAACAACCCATCCCGCCTTGTTGAACACTCGTTTAGTATCACCTTCATCACGTCCTCCACCCCAATAACAACAGCGAGGCCTCCCATGACCACCCCGTCATCGTCAGTGTTGAGCAAGGTCGAAGCCGGCGTTGCCTGGCTCACCCTCAACCGCCCCGAGCAGCGCAACGCACTGGACATTCCCAGCCTCAAGCATCTGCATGCCCTGCTCGACACCTGCAACAGCGACCCCGCCGTCCGTGTGGTGGTGCTGACCGGCAGCGGGCGCAGCTTCTGTGCCGGCGCCGACCTGGCGGAGTGGGCCGAGGCCGAGGCCCGTGGGGCACTGGAAAGCTACGGCTGGACCGAGACCGCCCACGCCCTGATGCTGCGCCTGCACAGCCTCGACAAACCGACCCTGGCCGCCATCAACGGCACCGCCGTCGGCGGCGGCATGGACCTGAGCCTGTGCTGTGACCTGCGCATCGCTGCTGCCTCGGCACGCTTCAAAGCCGGATACACCAGCATGGCCTACAGCCCCGATGCCGGCGCCAGCTGGCACCTGCCACGGCTGATTGGCAGCGAGCAGGCCAAACGCCTGTTGTTCCTCGACGAACTGTGGGGCGCCGAACGGGCCTTGGCGGCAGGGCTGGTGAGCGAGGTCTGCGGCGACGAGCAATTGCCTGCGGTGGCCGCTGAACTGGCGGGCCGCCTGGCCAACGGCCCGACCTTCGCCTACGCGCAGACCAAGCGGCTGATCCGCGAAGGCGCCCAGCGCACCCTGGCCGAGCAACTCGAAGCCGAGCGCCAGGCCGGCTTGCTATGCGGGCGCAGCCAGGACGGCGCCGAGGCGCTCAAGGCCTCGGTAGAACGGCGCCCAGCGCACTTCGTCGGCCAATAACCCGTTACCTCTCCAGGACCTTCGCAGATGAATTTCCAACTGACCCAAGAACAAGAAATGTTGGTGGATGCGGTACGCAGCTTCGTGGCCAAGGAACTGCTGCCCCATGAAGAAGCGGTAGACCGTGCCGACGCGGTGTCGCCGGAACTGGCTGCGCAGATCCGCGGCAAGGCCATCGCCGCCGGGTTCTATGCCTTCAACATGCCTGAAGAAGTCGGCGGCGGTGGCCTCGATTACCTGTCCCAAGCGCTGATCGAGCGCGAGTTGTCCAAGGTTTCCTGGGCGCTGCACGTGTTTGTCGCACGCCCGTCGAAGATTCTCATGGCCTGCAAGGACCAGCAGGTCACCGACTACCTGCTGCCGTGCGTGCAGGGCGAAAAGACCGATTGCTTCGCCCTTACCGAGCCTGGCGCGGGCTCTGACGCCAACGCCATCAAGACCCGCGCCGTGCGCCAGGGCGATGACTTCGTGATCAACGGCAGCAAACACTTCATCAGCCACGCCGGGCATGCCGACTTCGCCATCGTCTTCGCGGTGACCGACACCTACGAGCACAACGGGCGCAAACGCAATGCGGTCACCGCCTTGCTGGTCGACCGGGACACCCCCGGCATGACCATCCGCCGCGGGCCCAAGTGCGTGAGCAACCGCGGCTACCACACCTACGAGCTGTTCTTCGACGACTGCCGGGTGCCAGCCAGCAACGTGCTGGGCGAAGTCGGCAAAGGCTGGGAGGTGGCCAACGCCTGGCTTACCGCTGGCCGGGTGATGGTCGCCGCCAACTGCGTCGGCCAGGCCCAGCGTGCACTGGACGCATCGCTGCAGTGGGCCGCCGACCGCAAGCAATTTGGCCAGCCCATCGGCAGCTACCAGGGTGTGTCGTTCAAGCTGGCGGACATGGCCACGCAGATCCGCGCCGCCGAACTGCTCACCCTGCACACCGCCTGGAAGATGGACCAGGGCAGCATGACCGATGGCGAGGCGGGCATGGCCAAGCTGTTGGCCAGCGAAGTGCTGGGCAAGGTCGCTGACGAAGCCGTGCAGATTTTTGGCGGCATGGGCCTGATGGATGAGGGGCCGGTCGAGCGCATCTGGCGCAACGCCCGCATCGAGCGGATCTGGGAGGGCACGTCGGAAATCCAGCGGCACATCATTTCCCGTGAGCTGCTGCGCCCGTTGCTGCGCTGATCGACCTGGAGACTCAGCATGTCGCATTCCAATCGTGACAACCTCAAGCGCCTGCTGGCCCCACGGCACTTGGCCTTCGTGGGTGGGCGCAGCATGGCCCGTGCCCTCAAGCGCTGTGCCGAAGGTGGCTTTGCCGGCCCGCTCTGGCTGGTCAACCCGCAACACGCGAGCCTGGAGGGCATCCCTTGCGTGGCGCGGGTGGCAGACCTGCCATGCGCCCCAGACGCGGTGTTCATCGCCACCCACCGTGAACTGACCCTGCAGTGTGTCGCGGAACTGGCCGCCATCGGTGCCGGTGGCGCCATCTGCTACGCCTCGGGCTTCGCCGAAAGCGGTGAACAAGGCCGCCTGTTGCAGCAGCGCCTGCTTGAGGCCGCCGGCAGCATGGCCTTGCTTGGCCCCAACTGCTATGGCCTGCTCGACTACTTGCACGGCGCGGCCCTATGGCCGGTGGCCCATGGCGGCAAGCAGGTGGAGCAGGGCGTGGCGATCCTGACCCAGAGCGGCAATTTTGCCTACAACCTGTCCATGAGCGACCGCTCGCTGCCGGTGGCCTACATGGCATCGGTCGGCAACCAGGCGCAGTTGGGCGTGGCCGAGTTGATGGACGTGCTGCTCGACGACCCACGGGTGACCGCCATCGGCTTGCACCTCGAGGGCCTGAAAAACGTGCCGGGCTTTGCCCGCGCCGCCTACAAGGCACTGCAACAGGGCACCCCGATCATTGCCCTGAAAACCGGCGTGTCGCAGATCGGCGCTGAACTGGCGCTCAGCCACACCAGTTCGCTGTCAGGCTCCGATGCCCTGTACGACAGCCTATTCCAGCGCCTGGGCGTGATCCGCGTGAGTGGCCCGGTGAGCTTCGTCGAGACCCTCAAGGCTGCCGCCTGTGGCCGTTTGCCGGCCGGCGACCGGCTGGTCGCCCTGGCCTGTTCGGGCGGCGATGCGGGCTTGATCGCCGACTACGCCGAGCGCAACCAGTTGCGCCTGCCCGCGCTGGCGCCAGGGCAGGTGAGGGCACTGGCCCAGGTACTTCCGGCCTACGCCAACCTGGTCAATCCGCTGGACTTCACAACAGCGATCTGGGGCGATGAAGTGGCCCTGCAACAGATGCTCGACAGCACCCTGGGCGCTGACACCGATGCCGCCATGCTGGTGCTCGACTACCCCGCAGCGTTCACCGGTGAGCGCAAGGAATGCGACCTGTTGCTGGCGCTTTACTGCGACGCCCTGGCGCGCCACGGCAAGATCGGCTTCGTCACCTCGGCGTTCCCCGAGCTGTTGCCAGCCTCGGCCCGTGAGCGCCTGCATGCCCATGGCATCGCCGCGCTGCAAGGCGTGGAAGATGGCCTGGCAGCGTGGGGGCGGATCGTGGCCTATCAGCGCAACCGCCAGCGGCTGCTGGAACAGGGCGAGGCGGCGCAGGTGCCGCTGTGGCCACGGCCCCTTGCAGGTGAAAGCCGCCTGCTAGACGAATGGCAGTCCAAGCAGGCCCTGAGTGCGTTTGGCCTGCCGGTGCCAGGCGGGGTGCTGAGTACCCCGGAGCACGCGCTAAACGATGCCAACCGCGTTGGCTACCCGCTGGTGCTCAAGGCGGTCAGTGCGCAGTTGCCGCACAAGACCGAAGCCGGTGCGGTGGCGTTGAACCTGCGTGATGGCGCAGCGCTGCAGGCCGCCCTGGCGCAGATGCGCCAGCGCATCGACGCCTATGCGCCGGGGGTGGCGTTCGACCAGGTCTTGCTCGAACCCATGGCGCCGCCGCCCTTGGCCGAGTTGATCGTCGGCATCAAGCGTGAAAACGACTTTGCCCTGGCCTTGGTGATCGGGGCGGGCGGTGTGCTGGTGGAGCTGCTTAAAGACAGCGTCAGCCTGTTGCTGCCCACCACCGACAGCGCCATTCGCGCAGCACTGCTTGGCCTGCGCAGCGCCAGCCTGCTGCAGGGTTTTCGGGGGCGCCCGGCTGCCGACCTGGATGCTCTGGTGGCGGCGATCCGCGCGGTGGCCGACTATGCCTGCGAAAACGCCGGGCAGCTGCTGGAACTGGATGTGAACCCATTGATGGTCGGTGCCCACGGCACCACCGCGGTCGATGCGCTGATCCGCCTCGGCCAGCCGCAAGGAGATCAGCATGAATGAGCACTCGATGACCGCCGGCCAGGCGCTGGTACGGCTGCTGGCCAACTATGGGGTGGATACCGTGTTCGGCATCCCAGGGGTGCATACCCTGGAGCTGTACCGCGGCTTGCCCGGCAGTGGCATCCGCCATGTGCTGACGCGGCATGAGCAGGGCGCGGGCTTCATGGCCGATGGTTACGCCCGGGTCAGCGGCAGGCCGGGCGTGTGTTTTGTCATCACCGGCCCAGGCGTGACCAATGCCGCCACTGCCATCGGCCAGGCCTATGCCGACTCGATCCCGTTGCTGGTGATATCCAGCGTCAACCACACCGCCAGCCTGGGCAAAGGTTGGGGCTGCCTGCACGAAACCCAGGACCAGCGCGCCATGACCGCGCCGATCACGGCGTTCTCCGCCGTGGCACTGAGCGCTGAAGACCTGCCCGAGCTGATTGCCCGTGCCTGGGCAGTATTCGACAGCGAACGCCCGCGCCCGGTGCACATCTCGGTCCCGCTGGACGTGCTGGCCGCGCCGGTTGCCCGCGACTGGAGCGACGCGGTGGTACGTCGCCCTGGGCGCGGCCAGCCCGACCGGGGCACGCTGGAGCAGGCCGCGCTGAAACTGGCCGCAGCGAAACGGCCAATGATCATCGCCGGCGGTGGCGCACTGCAGGCCGCCGCGCAACTCGAACAGTTGAGCACCCGCTTGGCAGCACCGCTGTTCACCAGCGTCGCCAGCAAGGGCCTGCTGCCGCCTGGGGCGCCATTGAATGCGGGTTCTAGCCTGTGCGTCGCGCCGGGCTGGCAGATGATCAGCGAAGCCGATGTGGTGTTGGCAGTGGGTACCGAAATGGCCGATACCGACTTCTGGCGCGAGCGCCTGCCGCTCACGGGTGAGTTGCTGCGAGTCGACATCGACCCACGCAAGTTCAACGATTTTTACCCGTGCGCGGTGGCCTTGCACGGCGATGCTCGACAGACCCTCGACGGTTTGCTGGCGCACCTGTCCGAGGTCGAGCGCGACCCTTGCCAGGCCATCGAAGCGGTGGCCGGCCTGCGCCAGGCCATTCGCACCGGGCACGCACCGTTGCAGGCCATCCACCAGGCCATTCTCGACCGCATCGACGCGGTGCTGCCAGACGACGCCTTCATCAGCAGCGACATGACCCAACTGGCCTACACCGGCAACTACGCCTTTGCCAGCCGGGCGCCGCGCAGCTGGTTGCACCCCACCGGTTACGGCACCCTCGGCTATGGCTTGCCGGCGGGTATCGGCGGCATGCTCGCCACTGACCATCGCCCCGGCCTGGTGCTGGTGGGCGACGGCGGCTTCCTCTACACCGCCCAGGAGCTGGCTACCGCGGTCGAGGAACTGGACCGGCCGTTGGTGGTATTGCTGTGGAACAATGACGCCCTTGGCCAGATCCGCGACGATATGCTCGGCCTGGATATCGAGCCGGTCGGCGTACTGCCGCGCAACCCTGATTTCATCGGCCTGGCCCGTGCGTTTGGCTGCGCGGTGCGTCAGCCACGTGACCTGGATGCCTTGCAGGCTGACCTGGCCGACGGCTTCGCCACGCCAGGCGTGACCTTTATCGAACTCAAACATACCTGCGTCTGCTGACCGCGGCGCATCGTCCATAACAAGAGAAACCACCATGCAATTTCGCCGTACGCTCCTCGCTGCCTCCCTGGCCCTGCTGATCACCGGCCAAGCCCCGCTGTATGCCGCGCCGCCGCTGTCGATGGACAACGGCAGCAACGCGCAGACCGTGCAAAACAGCAACGCCTGGGTCGAGATCAGTGCCAGTGCCTTGCAACACAACATTCGCACCCTGCAAGCGGAGCTGGGTGGCAAGTCCAAGCTGTGCGCCGTGCTCAAGGCCGACGCTTACGGCCACGGTATTGGCCTGGTGATGCCGTCGGTGATCGCCCTTGGCGTGCCTTGCGTGGCGGTCGCCAGCAACGAGGAAGCCCGCGTGGTGCGGGCCAGCGGCTTCACCGGGCAACTGGTGCGGGTACGCCTGGCCAGCCTGAGCGAGCTGGAAGATGCCCTGCAATACGACATGGAAGAGCTGGTCGGCAGCGCCGAGTTCGCCCGCCAGGCCGATGCCATCGCCGAGCGCCATGGCAAGACTTTGCGCATTCACCTGGCGCTCAACTCCAGCGGCATGAGCCGTAACGGCGTGGAAATGGCCAGCTGGAGCGGGCGAGGTGAGGCACTGCAGATCACCGACCAGAAGCACCTCAAGCTGGTGGCGTTGATGACCCACTTCGCCGTGGAAGACAAGGATGACGTGCGCAAGGGCTTGGCAGCGTTCAACGAGCAGGCCGACTGGTTGATCAAGCATGCCAAGCTCGACCGCCGCCAACTGACCCTGCACGCCGCCAACTCGTTCGCCACCCTGGAGGTACCGGAAGCACGCCTGGACATGGTCCGCACCGGCGGTGCGCTGTTCGGCGACACCGTGCCCGAGCGTACCGAGTACAAGCGTGCCATGCAGTTCAAGTCGCGGGTGGCGGCGGTGCACAGCTACCCGGCTGGCAACACTGTCGGCTATGACCGCACCTTCACCCTGGCGCGCGACTCGCGCCTGGCCAATATCACCGTCGGCTATTCCGACGGCTACCGCCGGGTGTTCACCAACAAGGGCCATGTGCTGATCAACGGCCACCGCGTGCCGGTGGTGGGCAAGGTATCGATGAACACCTTGATGGTCGATGTCACCGACTTCCCCGACGTCAAGAACGGCAACGAAGTGGTGCTGTTCGGCAAACAGGCTGGTGGCGAGATTACCCAGGGCGAGATGGAGGAAATCAACGGCGCATTACTGGCCGACCTCTACACCGTGTGGGGCAGCTCGAACCCCAAGATTCTCGTCGATTGACCGCATTTGAAGGGAGACTGCCATGCGCTATGCCAAGCTGACCCAACGCATCGCCGGTGACGGTGCTGCCGCCTGGGACATCCACTACCGCGCCCTGGCGATGCAGGCCGAGGGCAAGGACGTTTTGCTGCTGTCGGTGGGCGACCCGGACTTCGACACCCCGGCCCCCATCGTTGAAGCGGCCATCGACAGCCTGCGTGCCGGCCACACCCATTACGCCGATGTACGCGGCAAACTCGCGCTGCGTCAGGCCATTGCCGATCGTCACCGGCAGCGCAGCGGCCAGCCCGTCAGTGCTGACCAGGTCACGGTACTGGCGGGTGCCCAGTGCGCTTTGTTCTGCGTAGCCCAGTGCGTGCTCGACCCGGGTGATGAAGTGATCGTCGCAGAGCCGATGTACGTCACTTACGAGGCGGTGTTCGGTGCCTGTGGTGCCACGGTGGTGCCGGTGCCGGTCAAGCCGGAGAACGGCTTTCGGGTGTGTCCGCAGGACGTGGCCGCGCGCATCACCCCCCGCACCCGCGCCCTGGCCCTGAACAGTCCGCACAACCCTTCGGGCGCGAGCTTGCCACGCTCGACCTGGGAGGCGTTGGCCGAGCTGTGCATCGCCCACGACCTGTGGCTGATCTCCGACGAGGTGTACAGCGAACTGCTGTACGAAGGCGAGCATGTCAGCCCTGGCAGCCTGCCCGGCATGGCCGAGCGCACCGCGACCCTCAACAGCCTGTCTAAATCCCATGCCATGACCGGTTGGCGGGTGGGCTGGGTGGTGGGCTCGCCTGAGCTGGCCACGCACCTGGAGAACCTGGCGCTGTGCATGCTCTATGGCTCGCCGGACTTTATCCAGGACGCCGCCGTGGTGGCCTTGAATCAGCCCTTGCCCGCCCTTGAGGCGATGCGCGACGCCTATCGCCAGCGCCGGGACCTGGTGTGCGAACAGTTGGCTGGTTGCCCGGGCGTCAAGGCGCTCAAACCCGACGGTGGCATGTTCGTGATGGTCGATATCCGCGAAACCGGCCTCAGTGCCCAGGCCTTCGCTGACCGCCTGCTGGACCGCGAAGGTGTGTCGGTACTGGCGGGAGAAGCCTTTGGCCCGAGCGCCGCCGGGCATATTCGCCTGGGGTTGGTGGTAGGCGCCGAAGCCTTGGCCGAGGCGTGCCAGCGCATTGCCCGGTGTGCGGGTGAACTGATGCAAGGAGAACTGTCGTGAATGTATTGATCGTCCATGCTCACCCCGAGCCCCAATCCTTCACCGCCGCCCTGCGTGACCAGGCGGTGGCTACCTTTCGCGCCCAGGGCCATGCGGTCAAGGTCAGCGACCTGTATGCCATGGGCTGGAACCCGGTGGCCAGTGCGGACGATTTCGCCACGCGGGAGAACCCCGAGTACCTGGTGTATGCGCTGGAGCAGCGCCTGGGGGTGAAGAGCGGCGCCATTGCCGCAGATATCCAGCAAGAGCTGGACAAGCTGTTATGGGCCGACTTGCTGGTGCTGAACTTCCCAGTCTTCTGGTTCTCGGCGCCGGCCATGCTCAAGGGCTGGATCGACCGGGTGCTGGTGTCGGGTGTCTGTTATGGCGGCAAGCGCTTCTACGACCAGGGTGGGCTGGCCGGCAAGAAGGCACTGGTGACGGTGACCCTTGGCGGGCGTGAGCACATGTTTGGCGAAGGGGCTATCCATGGGCCGCTTGAGGACATGTTGCGGCCGATTCTGCGGGGGACGCTGGCGTACGTTGGCTTCGACGTGCTGCCGCCGTTCGTGGCCTGGCATGTGCCGTATATCAGCGACGAAGCGCGGCAGGGTTTTCTGCAGCAGTACCAGCAGCGCCTGGAGCAGTTGGCGGATGATCAGCCGCTGGTGTTCCCGCGGTTGGCGCAGTTCGATGAGGCGTTGTACCCGCTGGCGTGAATCAACCCGAGTTTGAGTCGATTGATCCGGCCCTATCGCCGGCAAGCCGGCTTCCACACTTACCGCACCGACTCTGGATTGTGTGCGATACCTGTGGGAGCCGGCTTGCCAGCGATAGGGCTATGAGTACCTACCAATGAGTATCTGCCCAAAAACGACCACCCACACATTCGGGGTATGTTGCCCTCAAGCAAATCCCCCGATAGTGAACCCATCGGCTCGATCCGGAGCAGTCACACGATGGAGTTGCTATGCGCAAGGCACTGAAGGTGATTGGCAGCCTGTTGCTGGCGTCGACCGCGACGCAGGCACTGGCGGTAGAGGGGGACAGCGGTAACACGTTAAGGCTGTACAACTGGACCGACTACATCGGCGAAACCACCTTGGCCGACTTCGAGAAGGCCACCGGCATCAAGGTCATCTACGACACCTTCGATGGCTACGAAACCGTCCAGACCAAATTGCTCACCGGCCGCTCCGGCTACGACCTGGTAATGCTCAACGCCTCCCTGGTACCCCCGTTGATTCAGGCCGGCGTGTTCCAGCCGCTGGACAAGCAGCAACTGCCCAGCTGGCATAACCTGGACGAGCAGGTGGTGAGCAACCTGCAAGGTTACGACCCCGGCCTCAAGTACTCGGCACCCTATACCTGGGGCAGCTCCGGGATCACTTACAACGTCGACAAGATCACCGCGCGCATGCCCGATGCACCGATCGGCTCGCTGGCCATGCTGTTCGACCCCAAGATCGTTTCGCGCTTCGCCGACTGCGGTGTCACCCTGATGGACGCGCCGACCGAGGTGATCCCGTTGGCCCTGCAGTACCTGGGCAAAGACCCTCGCAGCGCAGCGCCCGCCGACCTCAAGGCTGCCGAGCAGCTGCTGATGGGCATTCGCCCGTACATTCGCAAGTTCGACTCGGTCAACTACCTCACCAGCCTGCCCAATGGCGATGTCTGCCTGGCCCTGACCTGGTCAGGTGACTACGCCACCGCCCAGGCCCGTGCCATAGAAGCGAAAAAGGCCATCAAGCTGGCGTTCTTCATCCCCAAGGAAGGCTCGCTGATCTGGTTCGACAACCTCTACATCCCCAAGGACGCGCCGCACGCGGCCAATGCTCACCGCTTCATCGAGTTTTTGCTGCAGCCGCAGACCATGGCCAAGGTCACCGACTTCATCCACTACGCCAACAGCAATGCGGCTGCCACGGCGCTGGTGCACGCCGACATCCGCCAAGACCCGGCGATCTACCCCGATGCCCAGACCCGCCAACGCCTGTTCGCCCAGAAGACCCAGAGCCCCAAGGACATGCGCGCCATCACCCGGGTCTGGAGCACGGTCAAGACCGGTTTCTGAACACTGCCAACCGATTCCCGCCAAGGAGCTGCCCATGGCCACACCCAGCAAAGCATTCGCCATTGCCCACGACCCACTGGTGGACGCCGACAAGGCCCACTACATGCACGGCTACCATGTGTTCGACGAGCACCGCGAGCAAGGTGCGCTGAACATCGTCGAAGGTGAGGGCGCCTACATCCGAGACACCCACGGCAACCGTTTTCTCGATGCGGTCGGCGGCATGTGGTGCACCAACATCGGCCTGGGCCGTGAAGAGATGGCCCTGGCCATTGCCGACCAGGTGCGCAAGCTGGCCTACTCCAACCCGTTCTCCGACATGGCCAATGACGTCGCTATCGCGCTGTGCCGGAAGCTCGCGCAACTGGCGCCAGGTGACCTCGACCACGTATTTCTCACCACCGGTGGCTCTACCGCCGTCGATACCGCCTACCGGCTGATTCAGTACTACCAGAACTGCCGGGGCAAGCCGCACAAGAAGCACGTGATCGCGCGCTACAACGCCTATCACGGCTCCACCACCCTGACCATGGCGATTGGCAACAAGGCTGCCGACCGCGTGCCAGAGTTCGACTACGCCCATGACTTGATCCACCATGTCTCCAACCCCAACCCGTACCGTGCCCCGGACGACATGGACGAGGCCGAGTTCCTCGACTTCCTGGTGGCCGAGTTCGAGGACAAGATCCTCTCCCTGGGCGCCGACAACGTGGCGGCGTTCGTCGCCGAGCCGATCATGGGCTCGGGCGGGGTGATCATCCCGCCCAAGGGCTACTTCGAGCGTATGTGGCAGGTGTGCCAGACCTACGACATCCTGTTCGTCGCCGACGAGGTGGTGACCTCGTTCGGCCGCCTGGGCACCTTCTTCGCCAGCGAGGAACTGTTCGGCGTCACGCCAGACATCATCACCACCGCCAAGGGCCTGACCTCGGCCTACTTGCCGCTGGGCGCGTGCATCTTCTCCGAGCGGATCTGGCAGGTGATCGCCGAGCCGGGCAAGGGCCGCTGCTTCACCCATGGGTTCACTTACAGCGGGCACCCGGTGTGCTGCACGGCGGCATTGAAGAACATCGAAATCATCGAACGCGAGCAGCTGCTGGCGCACGTCAAGGACGTGGGCAGCTACCTGGAGCAACGGCTGCAAACCTTGCGCGAACTGCCTTTGGTGGGGGATGTGCGTTGCCTGAAACTGATGGCCTGTGTCGAGTTCGTTGCGGACAAAGCCAGCAAGGCGCTGTTCCCTGATGCGGTCAACATCGGTGAGCGCATCCACAGCAAAGCCCAGGCCAAGGGGCTGCTGGTGCGGCCGATCATGCACCTGAACGTGATGTCGCCGCCGTTGATCATCACGCATGCGCAAGTCGACGAGATCGTCGAAACCCTGCGCCAGTGCATCATCGAAACGGCGCGCGACCTGACCGCGCAAGGGCTGTACCAAGGGCGATGAGCCTGGCGCAAAGGGCTGTGCGTGGGCGTGTCTGGCAGGCTAGACTGCCGGGCATGACCCAGGCCACTTCCGACACTCCGCTCACCCTCTCGCTGGGGGCGCTGCAGCACTGGCATGCAGCGCTGCAGCGTGCGCTCGCCCACTGTGAATCAGCCGATGCCCTGAGCTACGTGGCGGCTGCGATCAGCCAACTGGTGCAGGTCGAGTCGATGATGATCAGCCTCGAATGCCAGGGGCGTGCACCGCGCCTGCTGTACAAGCAGGGCATCCCCGAGGTGCATCGTGATGCGGTGCTAGAGCGTTATTTCAGCGCGGGCTACCTGCTCGACCCCTTTTGCCTGGCCGTGCAGAGTGGCTTGGCCGAAGGGTTCTATCACTTGCAGGAAATCGCCCCGGACAACTTCTTCGACAGCGACTACTACAAGGCCTACTACCTGGGCACCGGCTGCAGTGAAGACAGTTACTACATCGTCGACCTCAGCGAGGGCCGCAAGCTTTCGTTCAGCTTGTTTCAGGGGTGCAGTGGCACACGTTTGAGCAGCGGGCAGATCGACCTGTTGCGGGCGGTCGAGCCAATGGTGCGCGAGCTGCTGGTGCGTTATGCCCGCTACAACCTTGAACCTGCCACGGCCTTGGCTGAACGGGGCAGCGTACAGGCAGCGTTCGAGAGTTTTGGCTGCCAGGTGCTTACGGATCGTGAGCGTGAAGTGGCGCACATGATCTTGCGCGGGCACTCGGTGAAGTCCACGGCGGTGGAGTTGGGGATCTCGCCGGAGACCGTGCGCATGCACCGCAAGAATTTGTACCTGAAGCTTGAGATCAATTCACAGTCGGAGCTGTTTGCGCGGTTTATCGACTGGTTGCGCCAGGGTGCCGTCGAGCACACCCTGGCGTTGTAGGCGCGGCCCTGGGCGTCAGGCCTCGATCAGGGCAGTGATAGCCCGGCCGACTTCCTGGGTGGACTTGTGCCCGCCCATGTCGCGGGTGGTGTTGCCTGCGGCGATGACCTGCTCGATGGCCCTGAGGATGTCATCGTGAGCAGCGCGGTAGCGCGGGTCGGCACCGTCGTTGCCGAGGAATTCGAGCATCAGCGCACCGGACCAGATCATCGCGATCGGGTTGGCGATGTTCTTGCCGAAGATGTCCGGCGCCGAGCCGTGTACCGGTTCGAACAGGGACGGGAACTTGCGTTCGGGGTTGAGGTTGGCCGAAGGGGCGATGCCGATGGTGCCTGCGCAAGCCGGGCCGAGGTCGGAAAGGATGTCGCCGAACAGGTTAGAGGCCACGACCACGTCGAAGCGGTCCGGTTGCAGCACGAAGCGGGCGCAGAGGATATCAATGTGCTGCTTGTCCCAGCTGATTTCCGGATAATTGGCAGCCATGGCTGCGGTGCGTTCGTCCCAGTACGGCATGCTCACGGCCATGCCGTTGGACTTGGTGGCCGAGGTGACGTGTTTGCGCGCGCGGGTTTGTGCCACGTCGAAGGCGTATTTGAGGATGCGGTCGACCCCACGGCGGGTGAACACCGATTCTTGCAGCACAATCTCGTTTTCGGTGCCTTCGAACATGCGCCCGCCCAGGGACGAGTACTCGCCTTCGGTGTTCTCGCGGATCACCACGAAGTCGATGTCGCCGGGTGCGCGGCCGGCCAGCGGGCACGGCACGCCCGGGAACAGGCGCACCGGGCGAATGTTCACGTACTGGTCGAAGTCGCGGCGGAACTTGAGCAGCGAGCCCCACAGCGAGATGTGGTCCGGGACCTTGTCGGGCCAGCCGACTGCGCCGAAGTACAGGGCGTCGAAGCCTTTGAGCTGCTCGAACCAGTCGTCCGGCATCATCTTGCCGTGGGCCAGGTAGTAATCGCAGCTGGCCCACTCGAAGAACTCGAAGCTGATGGCCAGGCCGTGCTTGCGAGCGGCAGCCTCGACCACGCGAATGCCTTCGGGGAGCACTTCGGTGCCGATGCCGTCACCGGGGATGGCTGCGATTCTGAATGTCTTGGTCATGGGGCGCACTCGTTGGCTAGGGAACAGGTGCGAGCCATGCTATAAGGCCTTCAATCGGAGATAATCCAGCCTTTCATGGATTCTTGGAACACGAAGCGTGAATAATCTGCCCAACCTCGATGACCTCAATATCTTTCTGCAGGTGGCCAAGCGCGCCAGCTTTGCCGCCGTGGCCGACGAACTGGGCATGTCGGCGGCGTACATCAGCAAACGCATTCGCGTGCTCGAGCAAAACCTGGAGGTGCGTTTGCTGCACCGCACCACGCGGCGGGTGACGATCAGCGAAGAGGGTGAGCGGGTGTACCAGTGGGCGCTGCAGATTTTCGATGCGGTGCAGCGCATGGGCGATGACATCAGTGCCCAGCACCGCGAACCGGCAGGGCAACTGCGCATCGCCAGCAGCTTGGGCCTGGGGCGCAGGTTCGTGGCCCCGGCCTTGTCGGAACTGGCCGAGCGCTACCCGCGTCTGGATATTCGGCTGGATGTGCATGACCGCCTGGTGGACCTGATCGAGGAGGGGGTCGACCTGGACATCCGCGTGGGCAATACCATTGCGCCCAACCTGATCGCCAAGTTGCTGGCCAAGAACCGTCGGGTGCTCTGTGCTTCACCTGCGTACCTGGCGCGGCAAGGCACACCGAAAGTGCTGGCCGACCTGGGCAGCCATGACTGCCTGGTAATCAAGGAGCGCGACCACCCGTTTGGTATCTGGCAGCTCGAAGGCCCTGAGGGTCAAGAAAGCGTGCGGGTGACGGGGGGCTTGTCCAGCAACCATGGCGAGGTGGCGCACCAGTGGTGCCTGGATGGGCGCGGAATATTGTTGCGGTCCTGGTGGGATGTGCACGACAGCCTGCTGGATGGGCGCCTGGTGCAGGTGTTGAGTGACTATCACCAGCCGGCGGATATCTGGGCCGTGTATACCTCGCCGCTGGCAAGTTCGGCCAAGGTGCGGGTGGCAGTGGATTTCTTCCGGCAGTATTTTGCCGAGCGGTATAGGTTGCCAGGGTAGCCGGGCTTTCGTGTTGTGGCGCCTATGCGATCGAGCGCCGCACGCGCGGCGCTTCGCAGCACAAGGCTGCTCCTACAGTTGTTTCGCAACGCCTGTACCAGCGCGCGCGACCGCCTCAGGAATAATTGGCCCGAAAAAATGTAGGAGCTGCCTTGTGCTGCGAATCGCCGCGCGTGCGGCGCCCGATTTCATAAACGCCCCAAAAACCAAGTCAGGCACCCAACGCCTACCTCACCGGTATCCGGCTAACCGCCTTGATTTCCCGCAGGGCCAGGCTCGACTGGATCGACGCTATGCCAGGTTGCCGCCGCAACACGTCTTCGACGAAACGGCCATAGCTTTCCAGGTCGGTCGCCAGCACCGTCAGCACGTAATCAGCCTCACCCGTGACCTTGTGGCAGGACAATACCTGCGGCAATTTCAGAATCACCTGCTCGAAGTCGTCAGGTGCTTCGGCCGAATGGTTGCCGAAGCGCACCTGGGCGAAGGCCATGACGTCATAACCCAGTTTCTTGCGGTCCAGGTTGGCCTGGTAGTCCTTGATCAGGCCCAGCTCCTCCAGGCGTTTGCGCCTGCGCCAGCAGGGCGTCACGGTCATCGACAGGCGCTCGCCCAAGGCGGCGCTGGACAAGGTGCCGTCCTCCTGCAGCAGGCGCAGCAGTTCGCGGTCTACTTCGTCCAGTTCTTCGTAAGCAAAGGCTTTGCTCATTATGGGGCTACCGGGTGAATGTTTCGCTCAAGCATCCGGTTTGGCTGAGCATAAAGCAAAGCATTTTCAGCGGTCTGTCGCGAAAATTGGTTATCCGATACCACCTTGAAAAAGGACATTTGCGTGCTGACAGTCTTTAGCAACAAACACCGCTTGCACCATGGCTCCGAGCTCAAGGACGGGGCCATCACGCCGTCATTCGAGAACCCTCAGCGTGCCGATACCGTGCTGGCGCGTGTGCAGTCCACAGGCCTTGGCGATGTCATCGCCGAGCAATCGTTCGACCGTGCCTGCTATGTCGCGGCGCACAGCGAGCGCTATGTGAGCTTTCTGGAAAGTGCCTGGGCAGAATGGACCGCCACCGGCAAGACCCATGATGCGCTGCCGCTGGTATGGCCGGTGCGCGACCTGGCCATCGACCGGGAGCCGGGCTTCATCGATGGCAAACTGGGCTTCTACGCCATGGACGCCGGCGCGCCGATTACCGGCGGCACCTGGGAAGCTGTGCGCAGCAGTGCCAACGTGGCACTGACCGGCATGCAGCGTGTAATCGATGGCGCGCCCAGTGCCTTCGCCCTGTGCCGCCCCCCTGGGCACCATGCTGCCCGCGAATACATGGGCGGCTATTGCTACCTCAACAATGCCGCCATTGCCGCCGAACGCTGCCTGAGCCAGGGTGCACGGCGCGTGGCCGTGCTGGACGTGGATTTCCACCACGGCAACGGCACGCAGAACATTTTCTATGACCGCCCCGATGTGTTTTTCGCCTCGATCCACGGTGATCCGCATGTGTCCTACCCGTACTTCTCCGGCTATGCCCACGAACAGGGCGCGGGGGTCGGGGAGGGCTTCAATGCCAACTACCCGCTGGGCAAAGGCACC
This sequence comes from Pseudomonas sp. ITEM 17296, assembly GCF_028895205.1. Classification (NCBI taxonomy): domain Bacteria; kingdom Pseudomonadati; phylum Pseudomonadota; class Gammaproteobacteria; order Pseudomonadales; family Pseudomonadaceae; genus Pseudomonas; species Pseudomonas sp. ITEM 17296. The sequence goes on from NZ_WJRS01000040.1 coordinate 28,127, forward strand.
CTCTGGGCGCAGTACCGGCTGGCGTTGCAGGACGCGCTCAAGCGCGTTGTCGCGCACCAGCCGGACTTTCTTGTCGTGTCGCTTGGCGTCGATACCTTCGAGGACGACCCGATCAGCCACTTCAAGCTTACCAGCGAAGACTTCCTGCGCCTGGGCGCGGAGATCGCACGCGTAGGCATCCCGACGCTGTTCGTGATGGAGGGCGGCTACATGGTCGATGAAATCGGCATCAATGCCGTGAACACGCTGCAAGGGTTCGAAGGCGCGGTTCGATAGCACACCGTGGCAAGGCCCTGCGCGGGCCTTGTTCGAAAGCCCTGATACCCACAATAAAAAGAGGTCGCTCATGCAAGACATGTCCGCAAGCCTTGATCAAAGCAAACCTACAGACTCAGCCCAAGACGGGCACCTCAAACGCACGCTGGAAAACCGCCATATCCAGCTGATCTCCATTGGTGGCGCCATCGGCACCGGCTTGTTCATGGGCTCGGGCAAGGTCATCGCGCTGTCCGGTACCTCCATTCTGCTGGTCTACGCGATCCTCGGTTTTTTCGTGTTCTTCGTCATGCGTGCCATGGGCGAGCTGCTGCTTTCTGACCTGCGTTTCAAATCGTTCGCCGACATCGTCGCCCACTACCTGGGCCCGCGCGCCGGCTTCGTGCTGAGCTGGTCCTACTGGCTGAGCTGGAGCGTGGCGGTGGTCGGCGACGTGGTGGTCGTGGCGGGGTTCTTCCAGTACTGGTATGCGGATGTGCCCGCCTGGATACCGGCGTTCTTCACCCTGTTCGTGCTGCTTGGGCTGAACATGTTGGCGGTGCGGATCTTCGGCGAAGTAGAGTTCTGGTTCGGGATCATCAAGATCGTGGCCATCGTCACGCTGATCATCACCGCAGTGGTGATGATCGCCACCGCCTATGTATCACCCAACGGCGTGGTGGCCTCGCTGTCCAACGTGGTGGCGCCCGGCGCGGTGCTGCCCCATGGCATCAGTGGGTTTTTCGCAGGCTTCCAGATTGCCGTGTTTTCCTTCGCTGGCACCGAGCTGATCGGTACCACCGCCGCCGAGGCAAAGAACCCGCACCGTTCGCTGCCCAAGGCCATCAACACCATTCCATTACGCATCCTGCTGTTCTACATCCTGGCGCTGGTGTGCATCATTAGCGTGGTCTCGTGGGCAGAAGTGCCGGCCAACCGCAGCCCCTTCGTCGAGTTGTTCCTGTTGGCCGGCTTTCCCGCCGCTGCCGGCATGCTCAACTTCGTGGTGCTGACGTCGGCGGCATCCTCTGCCAACAGCGGCGTCTATTCTGGCTGCCGAATGCTATTTGGCCTGGCCGAGCGGGGTAATGCACCCGCCATCTTTGCCAGGCTTTCGGCCCTCAGCGTGCCGGTGCACAGTTTGCTGTTTTCGGCGATGTGCATGCTGGCCGGGTTGGCCCTGCTGTTCATCATCCCCGAGGTGATGACGGTGTTCACGCTGATTTCGACCATCTCGGCGATTCTGGTGATCTTCACCTGGTCGATGATCCTCGCCGCGTACATCGCCTACCGCAAGCACAACCCGGCCGCGCACCAGGCGTCGAAGTTCAAACTGCCGGGCGGCGTGCCGATGGCCGTCACCTCGCTGGGCTTTCTCGGCTTCGTGCTGGTGCTTCTGGCCCTTGAGCCGGATACGCGGATGGCCCTGTGCGTGATGCCGTTGTGGTTTGTCTTTCTGCTTGTGGCTTATCGTCGGCGCAAGGCCTAACGCCCCTTGGCCAGGTAGGCGGCATATTCGTCATCCGGCACCATGCTGCCACCGGTGCCCCACACCAAGTGGGTCGCGTTGGCCATGCGCTGCGCCGTCAGCCCCATGCGCGCCAGGTACTGCGTTGCTTGCAGTACCTGCACCATGCCAGGCATGCCGGCCAGCGCCGAGGGCTCGAGGCGTACCTGCTCCAGGTCATGGGCCAGCACCAACAATTGGTACAGCCGCTCGTCCGTGACCGTGTAGTAGCCGTCGAGTAGGCGCTGCATGGCCTTGCCGACAAAGCCGGAAGGGCGGCCTACCGCCAGGCCATCGGCTGCGGTGACGTTGTCGATGCCGAAGTCCTGCACGCTGGTTTCGTCATGCAGCCCGGTGTACACGCCAAGGAACATGCAGGGCGAATGGGTGGGTTCAGCGAAGACGCAGTGCACGTGATCACCAAACAGCAGCTTCAGGCCGAACGCCACCCCGCCAGGCCCGCCACCCACGCCGCAGGGCAGGTAGACGAACAGCGGGTGTTCGGCATCGACCTTGATGCCGGCGGCCTTGAACTGGCCCTGCAAGCGTTCGGCAGCCACGGCATAACCGAGGAACAGGTGAGGCGAGTTTTCATCATCGACGAAGTAGCAAGTAGGGTCCGCTGCTGCTTGCTGGCGGCCTTGTTCCACCGCAACGCTGTAGTCGGAGGGGTACTCGATCACGCTCACGCCGTTGGCGCGCAGTTTGTCCTTTTTCCACTGCCGCGCATCCGACGACATGTGCACCGTGGCCTGGAAACCCAGCCGCGCGCTCATGATGCCGATCGACAGCCCGAGGTTGCCGGTCGAGCCGACCGCTACCTTGTACTGGCTGAAAAATTGCCGGGCGTCATCCCTGGTCAATACTCGGTAATCGCTGTCCAGGGTGATCAGCCCGGCCGCCAGCGCCAGGTCTTCGGCATGCTTGAGCACTTCGTGGATGCCGCCGCGGGCCTTGATCGAGCCGGAAATCGGCAGCTCGCTGTCGGCCTTGAGCCAGAGCGCACCGCCTTGGGCAAGGCCAGCCTCTTGCAGCAAGGTGCGCTGCAGGGCAGGCAGCGGGCGAATCGGCGACTCGATGATGCCGCCAGACGCGGCGGTGTCGGGGAACACCTCGGCCAGGTACGGTGCAAACCGCTGCAGCCGGGCACTGGCTGCGCTGACGTCGGTGGCAGTGAGGCCGACGTCGCCCAGGGCTTGTGCGGTGGGCACGATGCCTGGGTTGAACCAGCAGGTTTCGCGCAGCGTGACCAGGTCCTCGACCCGCGGGTGAGAGGCGTACCAAGCGTCTAGCGATTTGCCGTGAATCATGCGTTGTTCCTGTGTTGATGACCCGTGTGGAGTAGCAGGGTTGCCCCACATTCTGTGAACTGCCTATACCTCTCGGTATATGGACAGCCAACTGCCTGCCGAATAGCTTAACCCTCGACGGGGCGCACCTTGCATGCGCGATAAAAACAATTACGCCCCCCGCGACATTCAGTCCTGCCAACCCAACAACTCTTACAAGAATGAGGCGGCAAATGGAAAGCATCGGCACCTATGTCATCTACGTCATCATGGTGTGCGCGGTACTGGGTGCCGTGGCATCCATCTACAACCCGGAAGGCGAATTGGGCCAGGAATTCATTGCCGGCCTGCACAGCATTGGCCCCATCTTCATCCCCGTGGCCGGCATCATGGCGGCGATCCCTTATATTTCCGCAGGCATCAGCCAGTTGATCGCGCCGCTGTTCCTGGCGTTAGGCGCCGACCCGGGGATTGCCGGGCCCATCTTCATCGCCTCCGACATGGGCGGCTACCAGCTTGCCAAGGCCCTGGCGCAAAGCCCCGAGGGCTGGATCCTCGGCTTGATCACTGGCTTCCAGTCTGGTTCGACGATCATCTTCGTGATCCCGGTTGGGCTGGCGATGCTACGCAAGGTCGACCACAAGTACATGGCCTTAGGCATCATGGCCGGCTTGTTGACCATTCCCGTCAGCATCATGGTGATTGCCATGACCATTCAAATGCTCGGCCTGGAGGTCCGCCCGGACATCGCCACCACTGGCGTGGCCACTCAGGCACTGCACTTCACCTGGCCGATGCTGGTGCGTAACCTGATGCCGTTGATTCTGTTCTGCATCGCGCTGGCTGCTGCACTTCGCTACTTCCCGACGCTGATGGTCTACCTGTTCCTCAAACTTGGGCAGTTCATGTACATCACGGTGGTGTTGGTGCTGGTGGCCTCCATCGTCCAGTACTTCACCGGCTTCTTCAGCAGCGTATTCGGTGGCTGGGGCTTCGCCCCTATCATCGCCGATGCCGACGACCAGTTCCGCGCACTGGAAATTGCGGGATACGTCGGCCTGATGCTGTGTGGGGCATTCCCGATGGTGCACCTGCTCAAGCGCTTTCTGGCCAAGCCCATCGAGCGGGTCGCCTCGCGGTTCGGCATGTCGGGTGTTGGTGCAGCCGGTGTACTGGCCGCATCGGCCAACATCCTGGCGATGTTCAGGCTGGTCAGCGAAATGCCGCCCAAGGACAAGGTTTTGGTCATCGCTTTTTCGGTGTGCGCCGCCTTTACGTTCGGCGACCATATGGCGTTCTCTGCCAACTTCCAGCCCTCGTTGATCCTGCCGCTGATCATCGGCAAACTCAGCGGTGGCCTGGTCGCCATGTTGCTGGCCAGTTGGCTCGCCGTACCCAAGGCACTTGAGATGGGGCGCCAGGATGAGGCCGCCAGCGCCTTCAAGGTGGCGGCTGAAGCGTCCTGATCGAAAAGCGTCGTCGACATGATCCGGAGCGCCCAGGGCGCCCCGGATTTTGTGCTTTTTGCGGCGCAGGGCGGTAAGTTCTGGGTGCTTCAGTGCACAAGAGCAGGGGGGAACGATGACATTGGAAGAAGCGAACAGGCTGGCGGCCGTTATCGACGCGATAGGCACGGAACACTTGGGGCCCGCCATCGATGCGCTGCTGCGAGAGAAACTGGCCTTTGAGATGAGCTGTGGCTACCTGTTCCAGTTCAACCAGAAGGCCGTGCTGGTGCATAACGGCTACAACGACTCGGTGTCGGAGCGCACCTTGAATGCCTACGTGCGCGGCGGCTACCTGCTCGACCCGTTTTATGTCGCCTGCGTCAACGAACACCCGCCCGGGCTGTGGCGCATGAGTGAGCTGGCACCCGACAGCTTCTTCTCTTCGGGCTTTTCCATCTCCAAGGACATCCACCCGTGCGTGTCGTCCGACTACGGCACCTCGGTGGAGGAGGTGGGGTTCATCATCGCACTGCGCCCCCAGGTGGCTGTCGTCTACTCGCTGATGCGCAACCTCAGCCGTGGCAGCTTCGGCGAAGACGACATGCAGATGCTGGCCGCCATGGCGCCTGTGCTGACCTCGGTACTCGGGCAGCATTGTCGGCTGAAGTACGCGGATTGCCTGCGCGATGCGCCAGCCGAGAGCGTGGTGCTGGAAGATGCGTTCGTCGAGATCCTGCAGGGCCAGTTGACCGAAACACAGCGCTACATCGCCAAGTTGCTGTTGCAGGGGCACAGCAACGCGTCGATTGCCAGGCAACTGAATATTTCCGATGGCACGGTGAAAGTGCACAAGCACAATATCTACCAGCGGCTTGAAATTTCTACCAACGCCGAGCTGTTTCGCCTGTTCATCGACTACCTGGCCAAGGCCTGACGGCCTTGAAAGCACAACGCCCGAGGTGCTCCCCCGGGCGTTGTGCCAAGCCGTTGCGGCCTACTTGAACAGCGGGCTCAGGTGCTCGCTGAGGTACACCCCCTGAGGGTCGAGTTGGCGGCGCAGGGTGCGGAAATCCTCGGCACGGGGGTAGATCGCGCTGACGTCGTCGCCGGTCAGAAAGTGCAGCTTGCCCCAGTGAGGCCGGGCCCCGTATGAACGCAGAATCTGGTCGACCGCACCCAGGTAGTCCCAGTAGTCGGTGCCTGGCTGGCCGGACACCGAAATGGTGACACTGTCCTGCTCGAAGAACGGGCTCATCCAGGCGCCGTCGCCTGCGGTGAAACGGTACTCGATGGGGTAGATTGCCTCGGGGAAGTCCTCGAGCATCAGCTTGCGCACCGCCCGCAAGGCGTCCTTGCTGTGCCTGATGGGCACGGCGTATTCCAGTTCATGGAAGTTGGGCAGGTACTCGATGGGGTAGACGTCCGAGCTGTAGGCCACTTTCTCGAACGGGCTTTCCCAGGCCGGGCGGTCGGTGATGTCCATGACCTTTACTTCACAGACGTCAGTGGTGCGTCCGCTGGTAGAGGTGGCGGCGGTGTCGGGCAGGCAGTAGCAGTGCCGGCTCTGCTCGTAGGGGCACCAGAAGAAGCTGAAGTGGCGGTGTGTACGGGCCAGATCGTCGTGCTTGTCCATCACGCTTTCGAAGTCTTCACGCCAGATGCGTTCGTGCAGGTTGAAGCTGTCGGTCACCTGCAAGGTCAGCTCCGAGACGATCCCCAGCACCCCCAGCGACACCCGGCCAGCCTGCAGCAGGTCGGGGGTGCTTTCGTCCACCACGATGATCTCACCGTTGGGCTGAACCAGCTTCATGCCGACGATCGAGGAGGCCAGGTTACCCAGGGTCAGGCCGGTGCCGTGGGTGCCTGTGGTCAAGGCACCGGCAATCGACTGGCTGTCGATGTCACCCTGGTTGACCATGGACAAGCCTGCAGCCCGCAGCGCCTTGCCGAAGGCGTTGATGGTCGTTCCGGCCGCCGCAGTGACACGTTTTTTTTCGTGGTCGATGTGGCGTACACCGCTCATGTTGCCCAGCGTCAGGTGCAAGCCATTGGTCAGCGCCACCGGGGTGAACGAATGCCCGGAACCTGCCACGCGCACGTTCATGCCATTGGCGCTGGCCTGGCTCACCAAGGTGCACAGTTCGTCTTCGCTGGACGGTGCACCACGCGCCGCGCGGATACACGACTGGTTGCCCGCCCAATTGCGCCAGTGCGCCTGATCGAGCCCGAACTCGTTGATGTGCATGTTGTTCGATGAGGTGGTCACGTTGCTCTCCTGCCCATTATTGTTGTGATCAGATGGCGGTGTAGCCGTTGTCGGCAAACAGGTGGGCGCCGTTGACGAAACTGGCGTCGTCGCTGGCCAGGAACAGCGCCGCAGTGGCCACTTCCGAGGGCTGGCACAGGCGCCCTTGGGCGGCGGCGATGGCATGTTCGCTGACATCCACGCCGTGTTTGCGCAGCATGTCGATTTCGCGCAGGCCATGGGCGGTGGCGATGAAGCCCGGGCAGATCGCGTTGGCGCGGATGCCGCGGTCGCGGAACTCCACGGCGATGGCCCGGGCGAACATGTGCGTGGCGCCTTTGCTGGTGCAATACAGCACTTCCATCGGCGTGCCCACCACGGCCGAGATCGACGACGTACAGACGATGCTGCCGCCGCCTGCCGAGAGCATGCCCGGCAAGACCGCCTTGGTGACCAGGAACATGCTTTTCACGTTCACGGCCATGATCCGGTCCCATTCTTCTTCACTGGTTTCCAGGAAGGGCACGGCAGCCAGGATACCGGCGTGGTTCATAAGTACGGTGATGGGCCCAAACGCCTGTTCCACGGCAGCTACGGCAGACTTGACCTGTTGCGCGTCGGAGACATCGGCGGGGGCGAACAGCACGTCATGGCCGGCATCGCGCAACTGCTGTGCCACCTCAGCGCCTTTGCTGCCAGGCAAGTCGACGATACCGACCCGCGCCCCCTCTGCCGCGAACAGCTCCGATGCGGCCAGCCCGCACCCACCCGCGCCGCCTGTAATCAGCGCGACCTTGCCCTTGAGACGTCCCGTCATGTTCGACTCCGCGCCGCGCCGTTTGCCGGCGCAGCATTGGTTTTTATTGAATGTGTGTGATGCCTCGGCGGTTCGCGATCGCGTGTCGGAGCATGAAACAGTTCAACGGGAACATCCATATACCGATGGGTATACGGGGGAGGGCAGGTCAGGTCGCCTGTTGTGCAATCAACGCCAGGCACCGCTGCACGATCGGGCTCACATCGCCCTTGCGACGGCTGAGGATGATCGGGCTGACGGCGCTGGTGTCCAGCAAGCCGACATACTCGATATCCGTGCGGTGCTGCTGTTGCACCGACGCCGGCACCAGGGTCACGCCGAGCCCGACGGCCACCAGGCCGATGGCCGTTTGCAGTTCGTTGGCCCACTGGCTGATTTTCAGGGTCATGCCGTGGTGGGCGAACAGGGCCAGCACATGGTCGGCATAGCTGGGCCTGGGGTTGGCCGGGTACAGAATGAACGGTTCCTTGGCCAGTTGCGCGAGGGTCAGTGGGGTGCCTGCCAACGGATGGCCCTTGGGCAATACCGCGACCAAGGGGTCTTCGCACAGCACCTGCTGGAGGATGGCCGGGTCATCGATACGAATACGGCCGAAGGCGATGTCGATGCGGCCGCTTTTGAGTGCCTCGACCTGCTGCAGCGTGGTCATCTCGCTCAACCCCAGTTCCAGCTCGCTGTCCTGACGTAGCTCGCGGATCAGCGCTGGCAGCACGGTGTACAAGGTGGAGGGCGCAAAACCGATGCCCAGCCATTGGCGTTGCCCATGGCCGATGCGGCGGGTGTTGTCGCTGATGTTTTCCAGTTGCTGGAGCAGGGTGCAGGTCTGTTCATAGAAGAACCGCCCGGCTTCGGTCAGGCGCAGCGGGCGCTCACGCAGCACCAGCAGCGTGCCGAGCTGCTCCTCGAGCTGGCTGATCTGCCGGCTTAGCGGCGGCTGGGCGATATGCAGCAGCTCGGCAGCACGGGTGAAGTTCAGCGTTTCGGCCAGCACCTTGAAGTAGCGAAGGTGACGCAGTTCCATCAGACCTCCAGGGTATGGTGGGAGATTCATTTGATATTGGACGGGTATCAGGGTCTCGCGCAATGCTTGATCAATCAAGTAAGTGCAACTATCGGGTCTGCCATCTGCGGTCCGATCTGACGGGACCTGGCAACAATGACAAACACCCTGATTGAACGCATAGATGCAATTATCGTCGACCTGCCGACCATTCGCCCGCACAAGCTGGCCATGCACACCATGCAACAGCAAACCCTGGTGGTATTGCGCGTGCGTTGCAGCGACGGCGTCGAAGGTATCGGCGAGGCGACCACCATTGGTGGCCTGGCCTACGGCTATGAAAGCCCCGAGGGCATCAAGGCCAATATCGACGCACACCTTGCGCCGGCGCTGATCGGCCTGCCGGCAGATAACATCAACGCCGCCATGCTCAAGCTGGACAAGCTGGCCAAGGGCAACACCTTTGCCAAGTCGGGTCTCGAAAGCGCCTTGCTCGATGCCCAGGGCAAGCGCCTGGGCCTGCCGGTCAGCGAACTGCTGGGCGGCCGAGTACGCGATAGCCTGGAAGTGGCCTGGACCCTGGCCAGCGGCGATACCGCCCGTGATATCGCCGAAGCCCAGCACATGCTGGAGATCCGTCGCCACCGTGTGTTCAAGCTGAAGATCGGCGCCAACTCGGTGGAGCAGGACCTCAAGCACGTGGTGGCGATCAAGCGCGAGCTGGGTGACAGCGCCAGCGTGCGGGTCGACGTCAATCAGTACTGGGATGAGTCCCAGGCCCTGCGCGCCTGCCAGGTGCTCGGCGACAACGGTATCGACCTGATCGAACAACCGATTTCGCGTATCAACCGCGGCGGCCAGGTGCGTCTCAACCAGCGCAGCCCAGCGCCGATCATGGCAGACGAATCGATCGAAAGCGTAGAAGACGCCTTCAGCCTGGCCGCGGACGGCGCGGCCAGCATCTTCGCCCTGAAAATCGCCAAGAACGGCGGCCCACGTGCAGTGCTGCGCACAGCGCAGATCGCCGAAGCAGCCGGTATCGCCCTGTACGGCGGGACCATGCTTGAAGGCTCGATCGGCACCCTGGCTTCGGCCCACGCGTTTCTCACCTTGCGCCAGCTGACCTGGGGCACCGAGCTGTTTGGGCCGCTGCTGCTGACCGAAGAGATCGTCAACGAGCCGCCGCAGTACCACGACTTCCAGCTGCACATTCCACGCACGCCAGGCCTTGGCCTGACCCTGGACGAGCAGCGCCTGGCGCGCTTTGCCCGCCGCTGAACTGTACATTCAACGCCTTAAGGAGAACCCGCATGCTGTTCCACGTGAAGATGACCGTGAAACTGCCGGTCGACATGGACCCGGCCAAGGCCGCCAAGCTCAAGGCCGATGAAAAGGAACTGGCCCAGCGCCTTCAACAAGAAGGTACCTGGCGCCACCTGTGGCGCATTGCCGGGCACTACGCCAACTACAGCGTGTTCGATGTGGCAAGCGTCGAGGCCCTGCACGACACCCTGATGCAACTGCCGCTGTTCCCGTACATGGAGATCGAGGTGGACGGCTTGTGCCGCCACCCGTCGTCGATCCACAGTGACGACCGCTGATTCGTCCCTGACTACCTGACAAGAACAAGATGAGGTAAGCAAAATGACCGTGAAAATTTCCCACACTGCCGAGATCCAGTCGTTTTTTGAAGAGGTCGCAGGCCTTGGGCACGCCGAGGGTAACCCGCGTTTCAAGCAGATCATCCTGCGCGTGCTGCAGGACACTGCCCGTCTGATCGAAGACCTGGAAGTGAGCGAGGACGAGTTCTGGCATGCCGTCGACTACCTCAACCGCCTGGGCGGTCGTAACGAGGCGGGCCTGCTGGCAGCGGGCCTGGGGATCGAGCACTTCATCGACCTGCTGCAAGACGCCAAGGATGCCGAAGCGGGCCTGACCGGCGGTACCCCGCGCACCATTGAAGGCCCGCTGTACGTTGCAGGCGCGCCGCTTAGCCAAGGCGAAGCACGCATGGACGATGGCACCGACCCCGGCGTAGTGATGTTCCTCCAAGGCCAGGTATTCGGCGCCGACGGCAAGCCGCTGGCAGGCGCTACCGTCGACCTCTGGCACGCCAACACCCAGGGCACCTATTCGTACTTCGACTCGACCCAGTCCGAGTACAACCTGCGCCGACGCATCATCACTGACGCAGAGGGCCGGTACCGCGCCCGCTCCATCGTGCCGTCCGGTTATGGTTGCGACCCGCAGGGGCCAACTCAGGAGTGCCTGGACTTGCTTGGCCGCCACGGCCAGCGCCCGGCGCACGTGCACTTCTTCATCTCCGCGCCGGGGCATCGCCACCTGACCACGCAGATCAACTTCGCCGGTGACCAATACCTGTGGGATGACTTTGCCTATGCCACCCGTGATGGGCTGATCGGTGATCTGCGCTTTGTCGAGGATGCGGCGGCGGCGCATGATCGGGGTGTGCAAGGGGAGCGTTTCGCCGAGTTGGCCTTCGACTTCACGTTGCAGGCTGCGCAGGCGCCTGAGGCCGAAACCCGCAGCCATCGCCCGCGTGCGTTGCAAGACGGCTAAAGCTCGA
>NZ_WJRS01000041.1:0-38358 GCF_028895205.1 Pseudomonas sp. ITEM 17296
AGGCTGCACACTTCCCGGTAGGAGCAGCCTTGTGCTGCGAAGAGGCCAGTGAACATTGCGAAGATCAACGGTGCTGTCGCCGGCCTCTTCGCAGCACAAGGCTGCTCCTACAAAGGGCGGGTCATGTAATCACTGCGGGAGCGGTATCGCCAGGGTGATGCAGAAGGTAGTACCCGCCTGCTCGGTCGATGTGACCGAAACTTCACCTGCATGCGCCTGGGCTATCTGCCTGACAATAAACAGCCCCAGCCCAATGCTGCCGGCCTTTGCAGCCCGTTGCTGGCCGCGTACCAGCGGCTCGAACAGGCGCCCAAACAGCTCGGCAGGGATGGGTACGCCCCAATTGTGTACGCTCACGGTAGCTGCACGCCCATAACTGCGCGATGTCACTTGTATGGGCGCACCGCGCTCGCCATAGGCGACGGCATTGGCGACCAGGTTGCTGACGGCTTGATGAAGGCGGTCCTTGTCGAACAGGGCGCTGCGCTCGCCCAGGTGGAGGTGAATCAAGGGGTAATCGGGGCAGGTCAGGCGCAGCTCTTCCACGCACCTTGCAACAGCCTCTGACAGGTCGCACAGCACAGGATGCAGGGCGATGCCTCGCCCTTCTTGCAGCAACGTGTAGTCCAGAAGGTCCGCCACCAGCCGCTGAGCCCGCGCCACCGAATCGCTAATGGTGCCCAGCAGCTTGAGCGTATCGGCAGTGTGCTGGCGACGCGACAGCAACTCTGCAGCCATGCTCACGGCCTGCAGCGGTGCACGCAGGTCATGGCAGACCATGCCCAGCATCTGCTGGGGCGACACGGTCGGCTTGTACATCGGCGCCGATAAAGGGGGCATCAGGGCGAGGGAAAGCACGGGGCAAACTCCTATGGCGGAACAGGTTCAACGGGAGGCAGGAGCAGCATGTGCCCTCTACCCGGGCGGGTCTGTTCGCTACCGTACAGACCCAGCCTGCCTGCCCCACGCACACTGCTTATCTACCGGTCAGCTCACGGCACCCGACACCCATGGACAACCCTTGGCTTCGCGCAGTCAGCTACGTGCAACGCCTGGCCAACCGTGCCCGGCGCTGGCGCGCGCCACGGCACGCGTTCACCTACGAAAGCCTGCTGCGCTCGGAGCTGTACAGCGCCAAGCAACTGGCCGAACACGGCACCTGGCTCGCCAGCCAGCACCGCTTGAGCCAGTTGCCTGCCGACGATTCGCTGCTCGACCGCCTGGCCGATAACGAACGCATGCTCTACGCAAGCTGTACCGCCCTCGCCGCCGCCCTGCCCGACTCACGCCCGACGCTGCCTGCCGCGCAGTGGCTGCTCGACAACTTCTACCTGGTCGAAAGCCATATCCGCATCGCCAAACGCCACCTGCCCAGCGATTACAGCCTGCAACTGCCCCGGCTAGACAATGGCGCCTCAAGCGGCTTGCCGCGGGTCTATGACATTGCACTGGAAACCATCTGCCACGGCGATGGCCGGGTCGACGTCGAGAGCCTGAGTCACTTTGTCGAGGCCTATCAGCAAACCGCCACGCTGACCCTGGGCGAGCTCTGGGCGATCCCGATCATGCTGAGGCTGGCGCTGATCGAGAACCTGCGCCGCGTGGCCGCCCGGGTCATGGCCAACGGGGCGGACCGCGACCTGGCCAATGGCTGGGCCGACACCCTCAGCGAAACCGCCGAACGCGATGCCAAAAGCGTGGTGCTGGTGGTGGCCGACATGGCCCGCTCGGAGCCACCAATGACCGCCGCCTTCGTCGCCGAGCTGGCCAGGCGGCTGCAGGGCCACAGCAGCGCGTTGACCCAGCCACTGGCCTGGATCGAGCAACTGCTGGGCGAGTCGGCAATGAGCATCGAGCGCCATGTGCAGCTCGATGCGCAACAGCAGGCCATCGACCAGGTCTCCATCAGCAACAGCATCGGCAGCCTGCGGCTGCTGTCGACCGTGGACTGGCGGCTGTTCGTCGAACACCTGAGCCATGTCGAGCACGTACTCGGCCAAGACCCCGCCGCCGTGTACGCAGCCATGGACTTCGCCAGCCGTGATCACTATCGGCACATCGTCGAACGGCTGGCGCGGCACAGCGCCTTCAGTGAAGAACAGGTGGCCCACACCGCCATCGAACTGGCGCGTGCCGCAAGCGCGACGTCGCACTCACAGGCAGCCCACGTCGGCTATTACCTGGCAGGCGCTGGCCTGGCGTTGCTGGAACAGCGCCTGGGGGCGCGGGTGGCGCTTGCCGAGCGCTGGCAGCGCCTGTTGCACCGAGCACCGCTGGCGTTCTACCTGGTGCCGTCGGCACTGCTCTCATGCCTGCTGGCCTGGGGCTTCGTCGCGGGCATGGCCGCCGAGGGCTGGCCTACCTGGGCAGTGGCGGCCATGGCCCTTCCCGTGCTGCTGACCACCAGCCGGCTTGCCATCGGCCTGGTCAACTGGCTGGTGACCCTGACCGTGAAGCCTGCGTTTCTGCCACGGCTGGACTACGCCGCGGGGATTCCCGTCGAGGCCCGCACCCTGGTCGTGGTGCCGAGCCTGCTGGGCAACGCGGCCGACGTCGAAGAGCTGGTCGAAGGCCTTGAGGTGCGCTACCTGGCCAACCGTGATGACCACCTGCATTTCGCGCTGTTGAGCGACTTCATGGACGCCCCCACACAAACCTGCGCCGAAGACACGGCCCTGCTCGACCTCGCCAGTGACGGTATTGGTGCACTGAACAAGAAATACGGTGAGCGCTTCTTCCTGTTGCACCGGCCGCGGCTGTGGAACCCCACCGAACGATGCTGGATGGGCCACGAGCGCAAGCGCGGCAAGCTCGCAGCGCTCAATGCCCTGCTGCGCAGACGCGGGGCCGAGTGCTTCATGCGCATCGTCGGCGACCTGCGCACGCTCGATCGGGTGCGCTACGTCATCACCCTGGACACCGACACCCAGTTGCCACGCGATGTGGCGCAGAAGTTTGTCGGTGCCATGCAGCACCCCTTGAACCGCGCCTGCTTCGATGCCGACAGCGGCCGAATCCAGTCAGGCTACGCGATCCTGCAACCACGGGTCGGCATCAGCCTGCCCAGCGTGTCGCGCTCCCCCTACGCCCGCCTGTTCGGCAGCGATGCCGGGGTCGACCCTTACACGCTGGCGGTGTCGGACGTGTACCAGGACCTGTTCCTCAGTGGCTCCTTCATTGGCAAGGGCATCTACGCCGTGGATGCCTTCGAGCGGGCCCTGGACGGGCGCTTTGCCGACAACCGTGTACTCAGCCACGACCTGATCGAAGGCTGCTACGCCCATGCCGGCCTGCTCAGTGACGTGCAGTTGTTCGAGGCGTATCCGGCGCGTTACAGCGCCGATGTAAAGCGCCGCCACCGCTGGATACGCGGCGATTGGCAACTGCTGCCGTGGCTGGTGCCGTGGCTGCGCACCGGCGTCGAAGGCCAGGCGCAGCGCCCGCTGAGCGCGCTGTCGCGGTGGAAGATCTTCGACAACCTGCGCCGCAGCCTGGAGCCGGCCGCGCTGCTGACGGCATTGCTGTGGGGCTGGTTGGCCAGCACCACGCCGCTGCTGTGGACCGTCGCGCTGCTGGGCCTGCTGCTGACCCGCCCACTGCTGGACACGCTGCTCGAACTGGTGCGCAAAACCACCGATGTGCCGCTGGCCGAGCACCTGCTTGCTGCCCTACACACCTCGGGCATCTACTTCGTGCGGGCCGGGTTGTCGCTGGCCTGGTTGCCGTTCGAGACCCGCTACAGCCTGGATGCCATCGCCCGCACGCTGTGGCGGCTGACCGTGAGCAAACGCCGGCTGCTGCAGTGGAACCCTTCGCGGGAGGATGAACGCAACAGTGCCGATACCCTGCAGGCGGTGTATCGCGAGCAATGGGTACAGCCCGCCCTGGTGCTGCTGCTGACGGGCGCCTTGGCGCTACACCCCAGTGTCCTGCTGCTGGCGTCGCCCATTCTAGCGCTATGGCTGCTTGGCCCGGCCCTGGCCTGGTGGCTGAGCCGCACGCGCGGGCGCAGCGTGTTTGCACCGCAGCCCCAGGACTTGTGTTTTCTGCACCGGCTGGCCAGGCGCAATTGGGCCTTCTTCGACCGCCATGTAGGCCCTGCCGACAACTGGCTGCCGCCCGACAACCTGCAGGAGCCGCCCTTCCCCAACATCGCTCACCGCACGTCGCCGACCAACATCGGCATGGCCCTGCTCTCGCACTTGGCCGCCCATGATTTTGGTTACCTGACGGCCGGCCGCCTGTTCCAGCGCCTGACCCAGATGCTCGACAACCTGGACCACCTGGAGCGCTACAAGGGGCACTTCTACAACTGGTACGACACCCAGACCCGCGCGCCCTTGCACCCGCTGTACATTTCTGCGGTGGACAGCGGCAACCTGGCGGCCCTGCTGCTGACGCTCAAGCCTGGGCTGCTGGCGATGGCCGATACCCCCGTGCTCGACCGCCGCCTGAGCCAGGGCCTGCTGGACACGCTCGATATCCTGCACGAAACGTTCGCCACCGCAGGCCGGGCTGGCGAACCGCTGGAAGCGCTGGGCAAACAGCTGCGGCAAGCCCATGAGCAACCGGCCCCGTTGCCTGCCTCGTTGATGCAACAGCTCGCCGAGCAAGTACAAGGGCTAATCAAGCAATACGCCCCGCCCATTACTGAGGCCGACGATTGCCTGTTCTGGCTGGAGGCCCTGCATCAGCAATGCCTGGACCTGGCTGGCGAACTGCACGCCTTGCAACTGCCACCCGGCAATGCGCCGGCGCTTCAGGCCGCGTTGAGCTGGCGCCAGCTTGCGCAGCTAGAGCCGGACCACTGGCCCGCCGACGAACGCCTGACCGTGGCCACCGTCCGCACGCAGGCCTGCCAGCGCATCGAGCAAGCGCACAGCCTGGCGCAGCGGATCGCCGCCATCGCCAGCATGGACTTCAGCTTCCTCTACGACACCCAGCGCGACCTGTTCGCCATCGGCTACAACGCCGATGAACATCGCCTGGACGCCGCGTTCTACGACTTGCTGGCCTCGGAAATGCGCCTGACCAACTTCGTGGTCATCGCCCAGGGCCAAGTCCCCCAGGCCAGTTGGTTCGCCTTGGGCCGGCTACTCACCAGCAATGCCGGCGTGCCGGTGCTGTTGTCGTGGTCGGGGTCGATGTTCGAATACCTGATGCCGCTGCTGGTGATGCCGAGCTACGAAGGCACCTTGCTCGACCAGACCTGCCGCGCCGCGGTCGAACGGCAGATCGACCACGGCAACCTGCTGGGCATCCCATGGGGCGTTTCTGAGTCGGCCTACAACGCCCTGGACGCTCACCTGAACTACCAATATCGGGCGTTTGGCGTACCCGGCCTGGGCCTCAAACGCGGCCTGGGCGAAGAACGCGTGGTCGCCCCCTACGCCAGTGCGCTGGCCCTGTTGGTAGCGCCGGGCGCCGCCTGCCGTAACTTGCAACGCCTGAGCACCCTGGGGCTGGCTGGCCGCTTCGGGCTGTACGAAGCCATTGACTACAGCGAGGCGCGCCTCCCCCCGGGCCAGAGCGCCGTGGTGATCCGCTCGTTCATGGCTCACCACCAGGGCATGAGCCTGCTGGCCCTGACTTCCTTGTTGCTGGACAAACCCATGCAACGGCGCTTCACCTCCGACCCGCAATGCCAGGCCAGCCTGCTGCTGCTACAGGAACGCGTGCCGAAAACCGCCGCGCCGTACCTGCATACCCTGCAGGCACCGGCCGTGGACGCGGCAGGCCACACAGGCGAAACCCGGCTACGGGTGTTCAGCGAACCGAACCGGCGCCACCCCGCCGTGCAACTGCTTTCCAATGGCCGCTACCACGTCATGGTCAACCATGTCGGCAGTGGCTACAGCCAGCGCAATGGCTTGGCCGTGACCCGTTGGCGCGAAGACGCCACCCGCGATGACTTGGGCAGCTTCTGCTACCTGCGGGACGTCGCCAGCGGTGCATTCTGGTCAACCACTTACCAGCCCACGCGGCACCGCGGCAGTAATCAGGAGGCTATTTTCAGCGATGGCCGCGCCGAGTTCCGCATCCGTGAAAACGACTTCGACTGCCATACCGAAATAGCCGTGTCCCCCGAAGACGACATCGAACTGCGACGCCTGCACCTGACCAACCACAGTGACCAGCCGCGCACCCTGGAGCTGACCAGCTACGCCGAAGTGGTGCTGGCACCGGCGCTCAGCGATGCCCTGCACCCGGCATTCAGCAAGCTGTTCGTGCAGACCGAACTGGTCCGCCCGCTGCAGGCCATCATCTGCACCCGGCGGCCGCGCTCGCAGCAGGACGCGGTGCCGTGGATGTGCCATGTGCTGGCCGTGCATGGCGCCGACATCGATGCGGTGTCTTACGAAACCGACCGTGCGCGTTTCATCGGCCGTGGCCGCACACTGGTGGCCCCGGCGGCACTGGACCGCCACACCGAGGCCTTGTCCGACAGTGCCGGGGCAGTGCTCGACCCGATCGTGGCAATTCGCTGCCGCATCAGCCTGGCGCCTGGCCAGAAGGCCACGGTCGACCTGGTCACCGGCGTGACCGACAGCCGCGACGCCTGCCTGCAGCAGATCGCCAGGTACCGCGATCGGCACCTGGCCGACCGGGTGTTCGACCTGGCCTGGCCACACAGCCAGGTGCAGTTGCGTCAGCTGAATGGGTCGCTCAACGATGCTCGGCTGTTCGAGCAGATGGCCGCGTCGGTGCTCTACCCCAACGCGGCGCTGCGGGCCAGCGGCGCCCTGCTGGCCAGCAACCGGCGCAGCCAGTCGGGCCTGTGGGGCCAGGGGCTATCGGGGGACCTGCCAATCGTGCTGGTGCAGATCGCTGACCCGGCCAACCTGCACCTGGTCAAGCAAATGGTGCTCGCCCATGCCTATTGGCGGCAGAAGGGCCTGGCGCTGGACCTGGTGATCTGGAACGAAGACCAGGCCGGTTATCGCCAACAATTGCAGGAGCAGATCATGGGCATCGTCACCTCCGGCAGCGAGGCTGCGCTGCTCGATCGCCCCGGCGGGATCTTCGTGCGCCCGGCGCAGCAACTGTCGGCAGAGGACCGCACCCTTACCCTGTCGGTGGCGCGGCTGGTGCTCAGCGACAGCCACGGCACGCTGGCCGAGCAATTGCATCACCGCCACGCGCCGCCTGCCCCCGCCGTGTTCGAGGCGACCCTGGCCTACCCCCCGAGCAAACCCGATAGCCGCTCGCTGGCAGACGCACCGGCGCGGGTGCTGGGCAACCGCTACGGCGGTTACAGCGCCGATGGCCGTGAGTACGTCATCGCCCACGCTGATGGCCTGCCACCCCCGGCGCCGTGGGTCAATGTCCTGGCCAACCCGCAGTTTGGCAGCGTGTTGTCGGAGGCCGGCAGTGCCTATACCTGGTACGAGAACGCCCACGAATACCGCCTGACCCCTTGGCACAACGACCCGGTTTGCGACCCCAGCGGCGAGACCCTTTACCTGCGTGACGAAGACAGCGGGCAGTGTTGGTCGCCCACCCCGATGCCTTGCCCAGGCCCTGGCCGTTATCGCACCCGGCATGGCTTTGGCTACAGCGTTTTCGAATACGCCGACGACGGCCTGGACAGCGAGCTGTGGGTGTATGTCGCGCTGGATGCGCCGATCAAGTTCAGTCGGCTCAAGCTGCATAACCGCTCGACGCAGGCGCGACGGTTGTCGGTGACCTGCTTTGTCGAGTGGGTGCTGGGCGACCTGCGCAGCAAGTCGGCCATGCACGTGGTGACTGAAATCGACCCGGCCAGCGGCGCCGTGTTTGCCCGTAACCGCTATGCCGAGGCGTTCGCCCGGCATGTGGGCTTTGTCGATTGCGACCTGCCCTTGTATGGCATTACCTGTGACCGCAGCGAATTCCTCGGGCGCAATGGCGATTGCCAAGCCCCGGCAGGCCTGCGCCAGGCGCGGCTGTCAGGGCGCACGGGCGCCGGGCTGGACCCGTGCACGGCCGTGCAGGTCAGCGTCCTGCTGCAAGCGGGCGAAAGCCGCGACCTGGTGTTCCGCCTGGGTGCCGGGCCAAACGCCGAGGCCGCCAGCCACTGCGTGCAGCAATACCGAGGGCTGCGCGCGGCCCTGGACGCTCTGGCAAAGGTCCAGGCCTACTGGCGCGACACCTTGGGCAGCGTGCAGATCGAAACCCCCGAGCCGTCCCTGGATGTGCTGGCCAACGGCTGGTTGCTGTACCAGGTGATTGCCTGCCGTTTCTGGGCGCGCAGCGGCTTTTACCAGTCCGGCGGCGCCATCGGCTTTCGCGACCAGCTGCAAGACAGCATGGCCATGCTCCACGCCACCCCAGCCATGGCCCGCCAGCACCTGCTGGCGTGCGCTGCGCACCAGTATGCCGAAGGCGATGTGCAGCACTGGTGGCACCCACCGCTGCAGCGCGGGGTGCGTACCCGCTGCTCCGACGACTTGCTGTGGCTGCCGCTGGCAACCAGCCGCTATGTGGCACTGACAGGCGACCACGCGGTGCTGGACGAGCCGGTCGGGTACCTGCAGGGGCGTGCGCTGAATGCCGGCGAAGAGTCCTATTACGACCTGCCCACCCAGGCGAACCTGGTCGAGAGCCTGTACCAGCATTGCCAGCGCGCCCTCGGGCATGCCCTGCAATACGGGGTTCACGGCCTGCCGTTGATGGGCAGCGGGGACTGGAACGACGGCATGAACCGCGTCGGTGAACAAGGCCTGGGCGAAAGCGTGTGGCTGGGGTTCTTCGGCCACGAAGTATTGCGGGCGTTCGCCAGCGTCGCCCTGGGCCACGGCGACAGCGCCTTCGCCCTGCAGTGCAGCCGCCAGGCAGGCACCCTTGCCGAGCACCTGGAGCAACATGCCTGGGACGGTGGCTGGTACCGCCGCGCCTGGTTCGACGACGGCCAGGTGCTCGGTTCGGCCAGCAACCAGGAGTGCCGCATCGACTCGCTGGCGCAGAGCTGGGCAGTGCTGTCCGGGGTTGCCCCGCATGGACGGGCACGGGCCGCCATGGCCGCGCTGGACAAACACCTGGTGCGCCGCGACATCGGCATCGTCAAGCTGCTCGCCCCACCCTTCGACCACGGCGACCTCGACCCCGGCTACATCAAAGGCTACCTGCCTGGCGTGCGCGAAAATGGCGGGCAGTACACCCACGCGGCCATCTGGGCGAGCATGGCCTATGCCAGCCTGGGCGATGCCGCCAAGGCTTGGGAACTGCTGCGCTTGATAAACCCGGTGCGCCAGGGCAGCAATGGGTTGATCGACACGTACAAGGTCGAGCCCTATGTGATGGCCGCCGATGTCTACGCCGTCGCCCCCCACGCAGGGCGCGGGGGCTGGAGCTGGTACACCGGCTCCGCTGGCTGGATGTACCGGCTGATCGTAGAGAGCCTGCTGGGCCTGCAACGCTGCGGGGACACCCTGCGGATTCAGCCGCTGCTGCCAGCGGACTGGCCCGGTTACACCCTGCACTACCGATTCGGCAGCACCCCGTATCGCATTGAAGTACGCAACGGCGCTAATGCCGAACTGACCCTGACCCTCGACGGCCAGCGGCTGGCCCAAGCGGTACTGCCGCTCAAGGATGATGGCGTACTGCACCAGGTGATCGCCGAGTACCAGCCGTCCCCTTTGCCCATCAACTGAGGGCGACGGGTATGCAGCACGTGCCAGTGGGGGCTAACCTTGTTGCGACAACCGCTGCCCCCGACGGTCCCGCGCATGCAACCCACCTCCAACCCCCGGCAAAATCACCTGTTGGCCGCGCTGACCGCGGACACGTTCGCCCGGTTGGAGCCGCACCTGGAACGGGTCAGCCTGCCCCTTGGCAAAGCGCTCTACGAGTCCGGCGACACCCTGCGCCATGTCTACTTCCCCACCGATGCGATCGTCTCGTTGTTGTACGTAATGGAGAACGGCGCCTCGGCGGAAATCTCGGTGGTGGGCAATGAAGGGCTGGTTGGCATCGCCGTGTTCATGGGCGGCGAAAGCACCCCCAGCCGCGCGATCGTGCAAAGCGCCGGGCATGCCTATCGCCTGCCATGTCAGCGTTTGAAGGACGAGTTCAACCGCCATGGCGAGCTGATGATGTTGATGCTGCGCTACACCCAGGCATTGATCACCCAGATGGCGCAAACGGCGGTGTGCAATCGGCACCATTCCATCGACCAGCAACTGTGCCGCTGGCTGCTGCTGTCGCTGGACCGCCTGCCGGGCGACCGGCTGTGCATGACCCAGGAACTGATCGCCAACATGCTGGGCGTACGCCGCGAAGGGGTGACCGACGCCGCTGGCAAACTGCAGCGGCTGGGCGTGATCGAATACAACCGGGGGCATATCAGGGTGCTCGACAGGGCACACCTGGAGCAGCTCAGTTGCGAGTGTTACGCGGTGGTCAGGAAAGAGACCGAACGCCTGCTTCCCTACCTGCCGCCTGTTCGTCCTGCCGTTTAGCCAAGCGTTAAGGCCTGATTTTCTGCTTCGGCTGATAGCTGTACCGCTCTGCCGCAGAAGCTCTGGACGGGTCGGGATGGCCGGAACCTCTTTGGCTTTCCGTCGGTGTCTGCGCCTCGGTATCGTCTTCATCTTTCCCGGTTGGCCAGTCTTCGCCGTGCCCTGGTTCGACAGCAGGGGCATCAGCCTCTGTGAAGCGCTTGCCAGTGGTCATACACACCTCTCAATGCTCAGATGATCTGAGCTACAGCCAGTGTGCGCCTTCCCAATAGGCAGCAGTTTTATATCGGACCAGAGACCGCCAAGGCATTTGCAGCGCGCGCGTATTGCAGGGCTGCCCAAGCCGTATATATGATAAGCATTATCGTTTGCAACAATGACCCCTGCGGCGGCCGCACTCCATGCTCCCTTCCCCTGATCCCCTTCTGTGCGATGTGGCCCTGCTCTATCGCCAGCAACACAGCTGGCTGACGCGCTGGCTAAGGCTGCGGCTGAACTGCTCGCAAAGCGCAGCGGACCTGGCGCAAGACACCTTCCTGCGCCTGTTGAACAAACAGAACGTGCCACAGTTGCATGCACCCCGCACCTTCCTGGCGAAGGTGGCGCAAAGCGTCTTGTGCAACCATTTTCGCCGGCAAAAACTCGAACTTGCCTACCTCGAAGCGCTGGCGACCCTGCCCGAACAGGTCGCGCCCAGCCTGGAAACCCAGGCAATCCTGCTGGAAACCCTGATCGCCCTCGACGCCGCCCTCGACGGCCTGGAGCGCCCGGTGCGCGAGGCGTTCCTGCTGTCGCAGGTGGATGGCCTGGGGCACGCGGACATTGCCGAGCGGCTGGCCGTGTCGATTACCACGGTGAAGCGCTACATCGTCAAGGCAGGCGCCCTGTGCATCATGCTCGATCACAGCCTGGACCTGCCATGAACGGCCAGGGCTCAGCGTCGATCCCCGGCGAGGTGGCCGAGCAGGCCATGCAGTGGCACCTCGAACTGCAAGAGCCGGCCGTCAGCGCTGCCACCCTGGCCGCCTGCATGAGCTGGCGCCAAGCGCACCCGCTGCACGAGCACGCCTGGCAACGGACCCAGGTGTTCGCCCAACGCATGCAGGACATGCGCAGCCCAGGCCAACGCCCCTTGGCCCACGCGGCGCTACGCCAGCAGCTGTCGCGGCGCACGGCGCTCAAGCAACTGTCGCTGCTGATGGCCGCAGGTGCCGGCGCCTGGTACCTGAAAGACGCCGCGCTGTTACAAGACTGGCGCGCGGACTACCACAGCCGCATTGGCGAGCAACGGCGCTTGACGCTGGCCGATGGCACCCAGGTACAGCTGAACACCGACAGCGCCCTTGATGTGGCGTTCGACCATCAGGCACGCCGCTTGCGGTTGCTGCGCGGCGAGGTGCTGATCAGCCGCTCGCCCCGCGCCGATAGCCGGCCGCTGTGGGTGGACACCGTGCATGGCCGCCTCGCATCGACACTGGCGCAGTTCAATGTGAGGCTGCACGCCGAGCTCACCCAGGTCAGCGTGTATCAGGGCAGCTTGTCGGTGCAACCCGCCTTGCAGCCCCATCCGCCCCTTCTGCTGAGTGCCGGGGAGCAGGCCAGCTTCAGCCGCCAGGGCGTGCTCGACCGTCAGTCCGTGCCCCCCGTCGCTCCGGCCTGGAGCCAAGGCATGCTGGTTGCCCAAGGCCAACGCTTGGCGGCCTTTCTCGACGACGTCAGCCGCTATCGCCGTGGGCACCTGGCCTGCGACCCCGCCTTGGCGGACCTTCGTGTGTCAGGCACATTCCCGCTGGATAACACCGAAAAAATCATCACCGCAGTGGCGGACACCTTGCAGCTCGACGTGCAGCATTTCACCCGCTACTGGGTGACGTTGAAGCCGCGCATGGCCTGACGAAAAAAAAGTTGCACAGAGGTGGTCCGATTTCGCGTCTCACGAGACTTAACCCTCAGCACTTCAAATCAATGGGGGAACACTCGTGAATCGCACCGCACGCAAACGCCAGGGCTGGCAGTTATCGGTTACGCAAAAACTTGCCGGCGCAGTGGTCCAGGGCATCGCTTGCATGAGTGCAAGCGCCCCGCTGCTGCTGACGCCCGGCTGGGCCACCGCTGCCGAGCAGGCGCAGGCCGATTTCGATATCGCTGCCGGCCCACTGGCGCCCGCATTGGCCCGCTTTGGCCAGACCACGCACATTCTGCTGTCTTACCCCACGGCATTGACCGAGGGCCGCAGCACCAGCGGCTTGCAGGGCCGTTTCGATATCGACCAAGGCCTGGCGATGCTGCTCGCTGGCACTGGGCTTGAAGCCAGCCGCGGCGTCAACGGCAACTATTCGCTGCAAGCCACTGCCGCGGGGGCCCTGGAGCTGAGCGCGGTGTCCATCTCTGGCAAGGCGCCGGGTTCGACCACCGAAGGCAGCGGGCTCTACACCACCTATTCGTCGAGCAGTTCCACGCGCCTCAACCTTACCCCCCGCGAGACCCCGCAATCGCTGACCGTGATGACCCGCCAGCGCCTGGATGACCAGCGCCTGACCAACCTCACCGACGCGCTGGAAGCCGCGCCAGGCATCACCGTGGTTCGCGATGGCCTGGGCTCGGAGAGCGATTCGTACTGGTCGCGCGGGTTTGCCATCCAGAACTACGAGGTCGACGGTGTGCCGACCAGTACCCGCCTAGACAACTACTCACAGAGCATGGCGATGTACGACCGCATCGAAATCGTGCGCGGCGCCACCGGCCTGATCAGCGGCATGGGCAACCCCTCGGCGACGATCAACCTGATCCGCAAGCGCCCCACCGCCGACGCCCAGGCCAGCATCACCGGCGAAGCGGGTAACTGGGACCGCTATGGCACCGGTTTCGATGTATCCGGGCCGCTGACCGAAACCGGCAACGTGCGGGGGCGCTTCGTCGCCGACTACAAAACCGAAAAAGCCTGGATTGACCGCTACAACCAGCAATCGCAGCTGATGTATGGCATCACCGAATTAGACCTCAGCGAAGACACCCTGCTGACCGTGGGCTTCAGCTACCTGCGCAGCGACATCGACTCGCCGCTGCGCTCCGGCCTGCCTACGCGTTTCTCGACAGGTGAACGTACCAACCTCAAGCGCTCGCTCAATGCCGCGCCAAGCTGGTCGTACAACGATCACGAGCAAACCAGCTTCTTCACCTCCATCGAGCAGCAACTGGGCAACGGCTGGAGCGGCAAGGTCGAGCTCACCCATGCGGAGAACAAATTCGACGAGCTGTTCAACTTTGCCATGGGTGAGCTGAGCCCGGAGGGCAGCGGCCTGACCCAGTTGCCCGTGCGTTTTTCCGGCACCCCACGCCAAGACAACCTCGACCTGTACGTCACCGGCCCGTTCAGCCTGTTCGGGCGTGACCATGAGTTGATTACCGGCATGACCCTGTCCCAATACCGGGAAAACACCCCAAGCTGGGGCGGCTGGCGCTATGACTACGCCGGCTCGCCAGCGGGTGTGATCGACAACCTGTTCACTTGGGACGGCAAGCCTGCCAAGCCGGACTTCGTCGAAAGCGGCAAGTCATCAATCGACGAAGACCAGTACGCGGCGTACCTGACCTCGCGCTTCAGCGTGACCGACGACCTCAGCCTGATTCTTGGCAGCCGCCTGATCAACTGGAAGCGCGACACCTCGGACAGGCCATATGGCGGCGACGAAACCGAAGTGAACCGTGAGGAAAACGGCGTATTCATCCCTTATGCCGGCGTGGTCTACAACCTCGACGACACCTGGTCGCTGTACGCCAGCTACACCAAAATCTTCAACCCGCAGGGCTCGTGGGTCACCGACGAGAGCAACAAGCCGCTCGACCCGATGGAAGGTGTCGGCTACGAGCTCGGCATCAAGGGCACCCACCTCGATGGCAAGCTCAACTCAAGCCTCGCGGTGTTCAAGCTGGAGCAGGACAACCTGGCCATCTGGCAACACGACAACGTCTACAGCGCCGAACAGGACACCACCTCCAAGGGCATCGAACTGGAGCTGAACGGCGAGCTGGCCGAAGGCTGGCAAGCATCGGCCGGTTATGCCTATTCGGTGACCACTGACGCCGACGACCAGCGCATCAACACCAACCTGCCGCGCAACAGCTTCAAGACCTTCACCAGCTACCGGCTACATGGGCCACTGGACAAGATCACGGTCGGCGGTGGGGTGAACTGGCAGAGCAAAGTCGGCGCCGACCTGCACACCTTCAGTCAGGGCAGCTACGCGGTCACCAACCTGATGGCCCGCTATGACATCAACCAGCACGTGAGTGCATCGGTGAACCTGAACAACGTGTTCGACCGCGAGTACTACAGCCAATCCGGCCTTTACGGCGTATATGGCGCCCCGCGCAATGTGATGACGAGTTTCAAGTACAGCTTCTGATTCGAGCCACAGACGCGTCAAATCCCCGCTCAACCCCAAGCCCTGTAGGAGCAGCCTTGTGCTGCGAAGAGGCCCGCGACAACAACGAAGATTGATGGTGTTGTCACGGGCCTCTTCGCAGCACAAGGCTGCTCCTACAGGGGGGTGCGTCCCCGGCAAGTGCGCCTATGTGTGCAAGAAGAATTGGGCGTTGGGTAACGGCATCGCTAAAAATCAGGGCAACCGCTTCTCCATCGGCTGATAGACCAGCCCGGCAAACTCGCCCACGTCGCCTGTCAGAACGAACCCATAGCGTTCGTAGGCGGCCACCGATGACAACGAGGCCCTGACCGTCACCACCGCCTCCCTCGCCTGCGCCAGTGCCGCGTTCATCAGGCGCGTACCGATGCCCCGACGTTGCCAGCCCGGTGCGACGAACAGCATGGCCACGTGGCGGCCTTCCTTGAATTCGATCAACCCGGTGAGGGCGCCGTCCGCGACGCACACCAGCATCAGGTTGTCGCCCTCCATACGCTCGGCAAACGCCTGTGCCGCCGCCACCTTGGCGAAGGTGTCCACACCCTGCGCCGACAGCGAAGGTGCAACGGCCTGCATGAATGCGTCCAGGCACAGGGTGCTGGCAGAGGGCAGGTCGTCGTGGATCAGTTGGCGTATGTGCATGGTCGTCATCCGTGGCGAGTCAAAGCAGGATAATGCCCCGCCGCAAGCAACCCTAGCAATCAAGGGCCTGGCCGCGATCCGTTCGGCTCATGCGAGTGGCTGCGATAGTAGGACAACGAAACCCCCGTCTGGCGTTTGAAATACCGGCACAAATACGACGCGTCGGCGAAGTTGAGCGTGTCCGCGATTTGCCCAATCGCCAGGGTACTGTATGAAAGCAGTGCCTTGATTTCCAAGGTCACCTGGCGGTCAATCAAGCCTTTGGGGGTGTCATTGAAAAAAGCCTTGCTGAGCTGCGACAGATAAAACGGCGTGATCGTCAGCGCATCGGCATAAAACTTCACCTCTCGGTGGCGCATGCAGTGCTTGCCTATCAACTCCCAGAAACGCCAACTGAGTGTTTCCTGGCGGCTGAATTGCCGGCCCGCCTGGTACTGCGCCGGAAGTTGCTCGGCGATCTTCAGAAACAGGTTTTGCAGGTGATTTCTGAGCATGATGTGCTGGTACGTGGGGCAGCGCTGCGCAATGTCCCGCATGTGCGCCAACCAGCCCCCCAGCAGCGGCCTGTCAGCATTGGCCGGCACGCAGTGAGGGTGGTCATGCAAGAAAACGAACAAGGGGTTTGGCAGTTGGTAAGCCACCTCCGCAGCAAAGCCTTTGGGCATCAGGCAAAAAAATACCCTGAAACTGCGTGAGCGACGTTTGAGCAACGCGATCGTGTCCTCGGCCAACACCATCACATCACCACGCCTGACCGCCTGGTCCTTGAAGTTGAATGCGAAGGCGGCACTGCCGGACAAGCACACCAGCAACGTTATGTAGGCATGGCCGAAAGACAGCGGCACGCCTACTCCTTCGGCAAGGGTGGTGTCCCCCAACCGGGGCGGGTCGCCCGGTGTAACCAGTTTCGGAATGTGCTGCATGGTGGCTCAACGCTGCCCAATTAAACTGCGCAAAGCTTATCACCGCTCGCTGATGGAGTTTCGAAAAGTACCGAAACTGCCGAGGTACTGACGTGTACCCATCAAGCGCCGCCCACTACCCTGTGACTCCCGAGCAACCCAGGATGAGTACAGGACATGCGACTTGAAACCCAACGGCTACGGCTGCGCCCTTGGCAAGAAACAGATGCCGCTGACTTATACGAATATGCCAAGGACGACCGCGTTGGCCCTGTCGCGGGGTGGCCACCGCACACCAGCGTTGCGCACAGTGCCGAGATCATCCGCACCGTGTTCAATCACCCGGAGGTGTATGCCGTCGAACTGAAGGAGAACGGCCGTGCAGTGGGATGTGTGGGCATTCTGATAGGCGGCAACAGCCACTTCGAGATCAGCGAGCAGGAAGGCGAAATCGCCTACTGGATCGGCGTGCCGTACTGGGGCAAAGGCCTGATTCCCGAAGCCGTGCGTGAAGTGATGCGGCACGGGTTTGAAACCCTGAAACTCAAGGCGCTCTGGTGTGGCTATTTCGCTGACAACACCCAGTCTTTTGTTGCCCAATCGAAGTGCGGGTTCCGCCATCACCACACCGAAGAAAACAAGTACAACCCGTTCCTTCAGGATTATCGAACCGAACACATCAGCTGCATCACTTACGCGCAGTGGCTCACGCCGGCTGACCACCCATGACGGGCGCACTGACAGCCAGGTGTGATATGCGGTGATCGCTTAGCCAACCGCTTTCAACCACGGCCAGCGCTCACGGTAGCTGGCCGCTTTTTGCTCGAACAACGCAGGTTGCAGGTTCAATGGGTTGGGCCTTAGCAGGTCGTGCTGAAGATCATCCAGCCCATGGGTGCTGTAGAGCACGCCGGTGTGGACATCTACGCCCAGGCAGGTCGAGCTGATCAGGTAGCGGTCGATGCCATCGGTTACCCGTTGCAATGCCGGGTAGGTAGCGTCGAACTTCGAGGCGTACCACAGGTGAACACGGGCCTGGTTGCGCACCTCGACATTGACGCCAAGGTGCGCGCTGGCCTGCTGAACCCGTGCAATCACCCGGTCTTCAGCCTCCCACGACAGGTCTTCATCGAAGTAGGCAATGTCGTAATCCTTGATGCCCCACGCTGCCGGTTGCCCGGAGCGATGGTTCCAGAAGGCCTGGAACAGGCACCCCGCTGTCAGCATGCAGTGCGGTATATCCAGCGTGGGCAACAGCGACAGCAAAGCCCGGTTGATGGGATTTTCCTGGGCAATGGCCAGTACCTGTGCGTGGGTCAGTGGCTGCATCGTTACCTCCCGGGTGATTGCGGGGCTGACGATAGCCTACCTGAGCGTCAAGGCATTCGCACTGCGCGCGGCGTCGCGAGGTGATCATCATGGAAGGGGAGTTGAGCTGACTGCCCTGCCCTTCAGCCATGCGCGGTCGTGGTAGGAGCAGCCTTGTGCTGCGAAGAGGCCGGAGATAACACAGTAAATCTTCAGTGCGTTCACCGGCCTCTTCGCAGCGCAAGGCTGCTCCTACACCGGGCGCGCGTGGCTGGGGTACGCAGCATTCGGCTTTCAAGCGCGCAGCTGATACCAGGTGGTCTTGAGCTGTGAGTACTTGTCGAACGAATGCAGCGACAGGTCGCGACCAAACCCCGACTGTTTGCCACCCCCAAACGGCACCGTGACATCCAGCGCATCCACCGTGTTGACCGAAACGGTGCCAGCCTTCAGCGCCCGCGCAACGCGATGCACCTGGTTGAAGTCGTCGCTCCACACCGACGCCGCCAGGCCGTAGACACTGTCGTTGGCCAGGCGCACGGCCTGCTCTTCGGTGTCGAACGCGCTGACCGCCAGCACTGGGCCGAACACTTCCTCCCGGGCCAGGCTCATGCTGCCATCGACGCCGGCAAAAATGCTCGGTTCGATGTAGTTGTCCGAGCCGTCAATGGTGAGGCGCCGGCCACCGCACACTAGCTGGGCGCCCTGCGCGTGCGCACGGTCGATGGCGGCCTTGATGCGACCGGTCTGCTCGGCATCGACGATGGCACCCGCGCGGCTTGCCGGGTCGAGTGGGTTGCCGGGCATCCACTGGCGGGCTTTGGCTTGCAGGCGCTCGATGAACGCATCGTGGATCGAGCGCTGCACATAGAGGCGCGAGTTCGCCGAACACACTTCACCCTGGTTGAAGAAAATGCCAAACGCTGCTTTTTCCGCAGCCAGGTCCAGGTCCTGGCAGGTGTCGAACACCAGGTTCGGGCTCTTGCCGCCACACTCCAGCCAGACCTGCTTGAGGTTTGACTGCGCCGAGTACTGCATGAAGTACTTGCCTACCTGGGTGGAGCCGGTGAACACCAGGCAGTCGACGTCGGGGTGCAGCCCCAGCGCCCGGCCCGCGTCTTCGCCCAGGCCCGGCACGACATTCAGCACGCCCTCCGGCAAACCGGCTTCCAGCGCCAGTTGCCCCAGGCGCAGCGCCGAGAACGGCGATTGCTCGGCGGGTTTTAGCACCACGCTGTTGCCGGCCGCCAGCGCCGGCGCTAGCTTCCAGGCCGCCATGTCGAGCGGGAAGTTCCACGGCACCACGGCGGCGACCACGCCCAGCGCTTCGCGGGTGATGGTGGCGAGCGCGTTGGGCGCGGTGGGCGCTACCTGGTCGTACAGTTTGTCCAGTGCCTCGCCGTACCAGGCAAAGACATGCGCCGAGCCGGGGACGTCGATGGTGTAGGCATCCATGACCGGCTTGCCCATGTTCAGCGAGTCCAGCAGCGCGAGCTCTTCGCGGTTGGCCATGATCAGCTCGGCCAGGCGCAGCAACACCTTCTTGCGCTCAACCGGGGCCATACGCGACCACGGGCCTTGTTCGAAGGCACGGCGTGCGGTGGCCACCGCCAGGTCGACTTCAGCCTGACCACAGGCGGCGACCTGCGCCAGTACCTGCTGGGTGGCTGGGTTGATGGCGGCGAACGTGGCGCCGCTGTTAGCGCTCACCTGCTGGCTGCCGATCAGGGCCTTGTCGGGCAAACGCAGGCTTGCAGCGCGCGTTTGCCAGTATTCGAGACGCTCCATTTTCACTCCCTATGACTGTCTTGGATTCTGGGGCTGCGCTGCAGCCCATTCGCGGCGCAAGGCCGCTCCTACAGACGATCGCCTGCACGTGTAGGAGCGGCCTTGCGTCGCGAATGGGGCGCAAAGCGCCCCCACTGGCTCAGAGCCTGCCCACCAACCGGGCAGTGCGGTCTACAGCGATACGTGTCTTGTCGACCAGTTCGTCCAGCTCGGCGCGGTTGGCCACCAGTGCCGGCGCCATGATCATCCGGCCCAAGGTCGAGCGAATGATCACGCCTTCTTCGAAGCCGAAGGTGCGGCACTGCCAGGCCAGATCGTTCTCGTTGGCAAAGCGCTTGCGGGTCGGCTTGTGTTCAGCGAACTGCAGCGCCGCCACCAGGCCCGCACCCTGCACCTGGCCAATCAAGGGGTGATCGGCAAACACTTCACGCAGGATGCGCTGCAGGTACGGCCCGGTGTCATCCTTCACCTGGCGCACGATGCCTTCATCGCGAAGCGCCTTGAGGTTGGCGATGGCCACGGCCGCCGCCACCGGGTGGCCTGAGTAGGTCAGGCCGTGGGCAAACACGCCGCCGCGTTCCACCAGGGCTTCGGCGATGCGCTTGCTCAGCACCAGGCCGCCCATGGGCACATAGCCGCTGGTCAGGCCCTTGGCGATCGACAAGGTGTCCGGCTCGAAGCCGAAATACTCATGGGCAAACCATTCGCCGGTGCGGCCAAAACCGCCGATCACTTCGTCGGCGCACAGCAGCACGTCGTATTGGCGGCAGATCCGCTGGATCTCGGGCCAGTAGCTTTCCGGTGGGAAGATCATGCCCCCGGCCCCCTGGAAGGGTTCGGCGACAAAACCGGCGACGTTTTCCGCACCCAGTTCGAGGATCTTTTCCTCCAGCTGCAGCGCGCAGCGGCGGCCGAACTCGGCCGGGGTCAGCTCGCCACCTTCGGCGTACCAGTACGGCTCGTCGATGTGCGCCACGTCCGGGATCAGCCCGCCCATCTCGTGCATGAACTTCATGCCGCCCAGCGCCGTGGCCGCCAGGGTCGAGCCGTGGTAGCCATTCCAGCGGCCAATCATGATCTTCTTGGTCGGCTGACCAACCACCTGCCAGTAACGGCGCACAGTACGGATCAGCACCTCGTTGGCCTCGGACCCGGAGTTGGTGTAGATCGCGTGGCTGTAGTGGCAAGGCAACAGGCTGAACAGCAACTCGGACAGCTCGATCACCGCCGGGTGGGTGGTGTGGAAAAACATGTTGTAGTAGGCCAACTGGTCCATCTGCGCGGCGGCGGCGGCGGTCAGGTCCTTGCGACCGTAACCGAGTTGGGTGCACCACAGCCCCGACATGCCATCCAGGTAACGCTTGCCTTCGCTGTCCCACAGGTGCAGCCGTTCACCTCCAACCATGACCCGCGGGCCTTCGGCATTGAGCGCCTTCTGGTCGAGAAAGGCGTGGATGTGGTGCGCGGCGTCGGCGGCCTGGTAGTCACGGGTCTGGCGTTGGGGAACGAAAGGCGCATTCATGGGTGGTTTTCCTTGTTGTCGGTGGGTGTTGCAGGGCTGCGGCGCTTAGCGCAGCTTGCCCATGTAGCTTTCCAGCGGGTCCTTGCCCAGCACGCCCTGGGCATTGGCCAGCGCGTCGATGAACAAGGAAAACAGTTCGGATTGCGTGCCGATGTCGAGCTTGGCGTAGACGTTTTTGCGGTGGGACTTGATGGTGTCTTCCGACACCCCCAGGCGCTCGGCCAAGGACTTGGTCGAGTGGCCACGCAGGATGAGTTGGGCGATGCGGCACTCGCGCTCGGTCAGCAACGAGCTGCCAAAGTTGTTGAGCGCGGCATGGATACGCTGCTCCAGCACGTTCTCGAAACGCCCCCCGCGGCTCCCCAGCCCGGCGAAGTGCTTGTTGAGCACCGCCAGCACCCAAGGCGTGACACGGCCGAACAGCTCGCGGCTTGGCACGTCCAGTTTGTCGGTGAAGGCCAGCGACACCGCCAGGCTCTGGCCGGGCGCGACCTGCAGGATGTAATTGAGCTCATCCTCCAGGTGCGAATGGCGGTAGAACGACTGGTAGTACTCACTCACTTCGAAGTGGTCAGGGGCCACGTCGAACAGGCCGTAGCAGCCAGACTCGACGCGCTCCACGCAGGCACCGTAGAACGGGTCGAGCAGGTAGAACCCGGAAAGGTAGCGGCTGACATTGCCTTCTGGCAGCCAGGGCGCCTTGTCATCTTGCTCGAACAGCGCGCTCGGCATGCCGTCATGGGGGTAGAGGTAGACCGTGGTGGCCTGGATCGGCCGGATGAACCCGAGCGCACCGAACAAGGTGGCGGCAAAGCCTGGTTGGCCGATCGTGTCGGTCACCTTGGCCATGTGCTCGAACCACTGCTCTGAAGCCAATTGGTCACTGTTCACTGGAATTCTGCCGGTAGCGGGAAACGGTATCGCCGTCGGGGCGGCGCGTTGTTTGCAAATACTCCCACGGCCAGGCAGAGACCGAAATCACCCTTTGGGGTGAGCGTTTTCAGGCGACGACCGGCTCACCCCAAAGGGTGATTTCGAGTGTGCCCGGGGTGTGGGAGCATCGTCCGGCCCCACCCCTGAGGGCCGCGCACCGCACGCTGGCCCAGCCTCCTTTCATGACCCCGCAACGGTATCGAGCCCACTCGCCTACCGCGGCGTCCTGCATCCGATTTCAGGAGTTCGCAATGCATACAACAACAACTACAGCCCAACCCGCCCATGTCGCGTCGCCTTCCAGCCCTTCGGGCCGCTTCAGAAAATCCATGGGGCTGAGTGCCCTGGTGCTGTTCGGCCTTGCCTACATGGTGCCACTGGCGGTATTCACCACCTATGGCCTGGTTACCCAGATGACCAAGGGGCACCTGCCCACCGCCTACCTGCTGACCCTCGCCGCCATGCTGCTGACTGCCTACAGCTATGGCCGCATGGTGCAAGCGCACCCCTACTCCGGCTCCGTGTACACCTACACCCGCAAAGCCTTCGGCACCCACATCGGCTTCATGACCGGCTGGACGCTGCTGCTCGACTACATCTTCTTGCCGTTGCTCAGCTACCTGCTGATCGGCATCTACATGTCGGAGTACTTCCCGGCCATCCACGCCTGGGTGTGGGTCGCAGGCTCCATCGCCCTGGTGACCTTCCTCAACCTGATCGGTATCGAATCGATTACCCGGGTGAACTGGATTCTGGTGGTCGTCCAGCTGGTGTTCATCATCGTCTTCGTCGGCTTGTCGATCAGCAACCTGGCCGGCCAGTCAGCACCTGTATCATTGCTTGCGCCCTTCCACCATGAGGGCTTCAGCGTGCCGCTGATCATGACCGGCGCCGCCGTGCTGTGCCTGTCGTTTCTTGGCTTCGATGCGGTCTCGACCATGGCCGAGGAAACCAGCAACCCAACGTTTCGCATCCCACTGGCGATCATGGCCGTGTCGCTGATCGGCGGGCTGCTGTTTCTGGTGGTGTCGTACTGCGCACAGATGGTCTTCCCGGAGTGGGGCAGTTTCGCCGACCCCGATTCGGCCTCGGTGGACGTGATGCGCCGGGTGGGCGGTGAACTGTTGGTGACGGCGTTTACCGCCACCTATGTCGCCGGCTGCTTCGCTTCGGCCATGGTCTCCCAGGCAAGCGTGTCGCGGGTGCTGTTCGCCATGGGGCGCGATGGAGCGTTGCCGGCGGTGTTTGGTCAACTGGTGACGAAAAAGCGCGTACCGGCGGCGGCGATCATGCTGGTCAGCCTGCTGTCGCTGATCGCCCTGTTCATCACCCTCGACACCGTCGCCAACATGATCAGCTTCGGCGCGTTGTTCGCGTTTTCCGCCGTGAACCTGGCCGTGGTCAAGCACTACCTGGTCGACCAGAAGCTGCGTGGCACGCGCAACTGCCTGCTGTACGGTGTGGTTCCTGGGCTGGGGTTTCTCAGTACGCTGTGGCTGTGGAGCAGCTTGTCGAGCCTGTCGTTCACCATCGGGCTGTGCTGGATGGGCGTGGGGTTCGCCTGCCTGCTTGGGCTGACCCGGGCGTTTCGGGTGAAACTGCCCGAGCTGCAGATGGCCGAATAAGGCTCAGAGCGTCATGAGCATTTCGTGCCAGGCCATGCCACCGTGCTCGGAGGGCGATGGCTGCACGTAGGTGTAGCCCAGCTTTTGGTACAGCGCGACATGCTGCTCTTTGCACATCAGGTGGATGGTCTGCTTGCCCTGGGCCTTCATGCGCTGGATGAACTCGCTCATCAGCCGTTTTGCATAGCCTTTGCCCTGGTGTGCGGTGTCGACCACCACCGACATGATCACCACGTTCGGCGCTGCCGGGTCATGGCCGACCAGCTCCTTGAAGGCCTCGTCAGACATGACCACGTCATGCGCACAGCCACTGTTGATGAAGCCGACGGTTTCGCCCTCGGCTTCAAGTAGCAGAAAACCTTCCGGGTACTGGGCAATGCGGGTGCGGATTTTTTCCAGGGTAGCCGCTTCATCCCCTTCGTAGGCGCCGATTTCGATCGCGTAGCAGCGTTCAGCGTCGGCGGGCACGGGGTTGCGGAACTGAGGGGCGCTCATGCGCTGACTCCTTGGGGTAATGACGACAGGCTGCATGATAAATCACTGCCGATTATTTTCAGCATGACAGGATCGTTTCCTGGACTGAACGATCTGATTACCATGCCACCCTCGCCACCTCGACACGGAAACGCCCAATGACTGCTACCGCCACGTGCCTCACCGAACCCGGCCGCTGCGCACGCCTGAAAGCGTCCAGCAGCCGCGACCACGACAGTGTCGACGCACTGGTCATGGCCGCACGCCCCTTCGAGGACCGTGAGCGCTATGCCCGTTTCCTGCAGGTGCAACACCGTTTCCATGGCAGCCTGACGGCGTTGTACCGCGACGAGCAGCTGAATCGACGGCTGCCGGGGTTGGTGCATTTATCGCGGTTCGAAGCGGTGGAGGCAGATCTGCAAGCCTTGGGGTTGCCGCTGCCTGCTGCGCCGCAACGGGTCATTACCAGCCCTGCCGAGGCGTTGGGTTGGCTGTATTGCAGCGAAGGGTCGAACCTGGGGGCGGCGTTCCTGTTCAAACAGACCCAGCGCCTGGGCCTGGATGGCAACCTGGGCGCTCGGCACCTGGCGCCCCACCCCGATGGCCGCGGCCTGCACTGGCGTGAGTTTGTCGCCAAGCTTGATGGGTTGGCACTGGAGGCTGATGAGGAAGCGGAGGTGGTTGCCGGGGTGATTGCCGCGTTTGACAGTTATCGGGGGCATATGCGGGCTGTGTTTGTGGCGGATGGGGGTTGATAGTGCGATAGGGCTGACAAGGGTCGCGCACCATGCCCCAGGAATAATTGGCCCGAAACAGATGATGAGCAGCC
This sequence comes from Pseudomonas sp. ITEM 17296, assembly GCF_028895205.1. Lineage (NCBI taxonomy): Bacteria > Pseudomonadati > Pseudomonadota > Gammaproteobacteria > Pseudomonadales > Pseudomonadaceae > Pseudomonas > Pseudomonas sp. ITEM 17296. The sequence goes on from NZ_WJRS01000041.1 coordinate 24,890, forward strand.
TTGTGCTGCGAAGCGCCGCGCGGGCGGCGCTCGATCTCATAGGCGCCAAATCAATCAACCCCTACCCCTTCTAGAACTTTTCCCTATTTAAAGGTCTATCTGCACAGGTAAATAGAACCAGAGGTTGGCTTCGCTCATGAAAATGCATGTCGCACGGTTGATGCTTCTCAGCCTGTTCACGTTCGCGGCGGTGGGCTCGGCATCAGCATCACAGATAAAGACCTCGAACGCGGTCTCCCCGGCGGCAATCGTTCAGGCACCGCAGCATCCGGCAGAAAACCCTTGGCCGACCGTGGCCAGCCTGGCGGGTGAGCACACGGCGCCGTTGCTCGCCCATGATGACCGCGATTGGCACGATGATCGTTGGCACGATCGCAGAGGCGACTGGCGCCGAGAACAATGGCGCCGCGAGCAAGCCCGCCGCGAAGCGGAGCGCCGACGCGATTGGGAACGCCGTCGTGATTGGGAGCGCCGCCATGAACGGGCAATGCATCACCGCTATCAGGACGATCACCGCTACTATCGCCGTTGATGCGCGGCCCCGGTGGGAGCAGCCTTGTGCTGCGAAAAGGCCGGTACAGACCCCAGTAATTCGTGGCTGGTACCGGCCTCTTCGCAGCACAAGGCTGCTCCTGCCCACGACGCAAGCCGTGCATGTCCAGCGCGTGCGGCAGTCCCCAGGCAAAAATTGAACTACTCGCACTCCCAAGCTCTCTTACTCAGTGAGTGGTTTATTTCCTTGGGCTTGACGCTACTGGAGAACACACTATGCGCCACCTATTCCTCGCCCCCGCGCTGCTGCTCCTGCTGCCTGCCGGTGCTGCCCTGGCCCGCGTCGATGCGGGCGACGTGGCCACCTCGGCCGGTGTTTCCGCTTCGCTGTATTCGACCTTCAAGGACGATAAACGGATCATCCCGGCCCGTGACGAGCTGTCTGCCTTCGTCGCCAGCGGTGGTGCTATCCGCGGTGCCTACGTGGAATCGGCGCTGGAACAGGCACGCAAGGACCACCCCGGCCTGCAGGCCAATGACGAAGAACTGGCCCGGGCCATTCTCTCCCAGGACGACCCTGTAGCAAATCATTGAAACCTTGCACTCAGCACACCCACGCCTGCTTCTCTTCGCAGATTTAGCAGGCGTGGGTGTGCTGCGGGCACACGCAGGCTGAAGGGGTGATACGCTTCCAACGACAATAACAATTGCCGCCGAGTGAGCCCCATGAACATCCTCTACGACGAGCGGGTCGATGGAGCGCTGCCTGACGTGGACCTGCCCGCCCTGCTCAAGGCCCTGCGCGATGCGCTGCCGGACCTGACGATTCTTCATCGCGCAGAAGACCTCAAACCCTACGAGTGTGACGGCCTCTCCGCCTACCGAACGGTGCCCCTGCTGGTGGTGCTGCCCGAACGCCTGGAACAGGTTCAGTCCTTATTGCAACTCTGCCACCAACGCGGCGTACCGGTGGTGGCGCGCGGTGCCGGCACCGGGCTTTCCGGGGGTGCCCTGCCACTGGCCAAAGGCATCCTGCTGGTAATGGCGCGCTTCAACCGCATTCTCGAGATAAACCCCGAGGGGCGCTTCGCCCGTGTTCAGCCCGGGGTACGCAACCTGGCGATCTCCCAGGCTGCCGCACCCCATGGCCTGTACTACGCCCCCGACCCGTCTTCGCAAATCGCCTGCTCCATCGGCGGCAATGTGGCCGAAAATGCCGGGGGCGTGCATTGCCTCAAGTATGGTTTGACCGTGCACAACCTGCTCAAGGTGGAGATTCTCACAGTCGAGGGTGAACGCCTGACACTGGGCAGCGACGCCCTCGACAGCCCCGGTTTCGACCTGCTGGCACTGTTCACCGGCTCCGAAGGCATGCTCGGCATCATCACCGAAGTGACCGTCAAGTTGCTTCCCAGGCCCCAGGTGGCGCGGGTGTTGCTCGCCAGCTTCGACTGCGTCGAGGACGCCGGCAGGGCAGTGGCCGAGATCATCGGCGCCGGGATCATCCCCGGCGGGCTGGAGATGATGGACAACCTGGCGATTCGCGCTGCCGAGGACTTCATCCACGCAGGCTACCCCGTGGATGCGGCGGCGATCCTGCTGTGCGAACTCGATGGTGTCGAAGCCGATGTGCATGACGACTGCGAGCGGGTCGCGGCCGTGCTGACCCAGGCCGGCGCACGCGAGGTGCGGCTGGCCTGCGACGAGGCAGAACGCGCGCGTTTCTGGGCCGGGCGCAAGAATGCCTTCCCGGCGGTGGGGCGCATTTCACCCGACTACTATTGCATGGATGGCACCATCCCACGCCGCGAGTTGCCGCGCGTACTCAAGGGCATCAGCGCACTGTCCGAACAGTACGGCTTGCGCGTGGCCAATGTGTTCCATGCCGGCGACGGCAACATGCACCCGCTGATCCTGTTCGATGCCAACCTGCCCGGCGAACTGGAACGCGCCGAGGCCATTGGCGGCAAGATCCTCGAACTGTGCGTGGCGGTAGGCGGCAGCATCACCGGCGAGCACGGCGTCGGGCGGGAGAAGATCAACCAGATGTGCGCGCAGTTCAACAGCGACGAAATCACCCTGTTCCACGCCGTGAAGGCCGCCTTCGACCCACAAGGGTTGCTCAACCCTGGCAAGAACATCCCCACCCTGCACCGATGCGCCGAATTCGGCGCGATGCATGTGCACCACGGGCAGTTGCCCTTCCCTGACCTGGAGCGTTTCTGATGGGCAAGGACCGCGACATCAGCCAGGCCCTGCTGGAGCAGGTCAACCAGGCACTGATCCTGGGCACACCGCTGCGAATCCAGGGCGGCAACAGCAAGGCCATGCTCGGCTGCCCGGTCGCCGGGGAAGTCATCGATACCCGCGGCCATCGCGGTATCGTCAGCTACGACCCCACCGAACTGGTGCTGACCGCACGCGCCGGCACGCCGCTGCAGGAAGTCGAGGCAGCGCTGCACGAGGCTGGCCAGATGCTGCCTTGCGAGCCCCCGCACCTCGGCCCCGAAGCGACCCTCGGCGGTGTCGTTGCGGCGGGGTTGTCCGGGCCACGCCGGCCCTGGGCCGGGGCGGTGCGCGATCATGTGCTCGGCACCCGGGTGATCACTGGCCACGGCAAACTGCTGCGTTTTGGGGGTGAAGTCATGAAGAACGTCGCCGGGTATGACGTCTCGCGGCTAATGGTCGGCAGTTTCGGTTGCCTCGGGCTGCTGACCGAGGTGTCGCTGAAAGTACTGCCGCGCCCGCGCCAATGCCTGAGCCTATGCCTGCCGATGGACCGTCACCAGGCGCTGGCGGCGCTTACCGCCTGGGGCCAGCAGCCGCTGCCGATCAGCGCTGCCTGCCATGACGGCGAGGCGCTGTACCTGCGCCTGGAAGGGGGTGAAGGCTCGGTACAGTCGGCACGCCAACGCTTGGGAGGTGACGTGCTCGACAGCTGTTTCTGGACCGACCTGCGCGAGCAGCGCCTGGCTTTTTTTGACGACCCGGCACCGCTGTGGCGGCTGTCCGTGCCCAACGCCACCGGGGAGCTGAACCTGCCCGGGCGCCAACTGATCGACTGGGGCGGCGCGCAGCGCTGGCTGAAGTCGAGCGCGCCAGTGGAGTCGATTCGCGCAGCGGTTGCCAACGTCGGCGGCCATGCCACTTGCTACGCACCTGGCGAACAGAGCAGCGCACCATTACCCGCCGCCCTGCTGCGCTACCACAAAGCCCTCAAGCTGCAGCTCGACCCCCAGGGCATCTTCAACCCTGGCCGCCTGTACCCAGACCTATGAGGGCACACCATGCAAACCAACCTGAGTGAAGCCGCCAAACGCCTGCCCCGCGCCGAAGAGGCCGAACGCATTCTGCGTAGCTGCGTGCACTGTGGTTTCTGCACGGCCACCTGCCCCACCTATCAGTTGCTCGGCGACGAGCTGGATGGCCCTCGCGGGCGCATCTACCTGATCAAACAAGTGCTCGAAGGCGCACCAATCACCGCCAGCACGCAACTGCACCTGGACCGCTGCCTCACCTGCCGCAACTGCGAAACCACCTGCCCTTCAGGCGTGAAATACCACGATTTGCTGGACATCGGCCGCGCCGTGGTCGAACAGCAAGTGCCGCGCCCGCTTGGCCAGCGCCTGCTGCAAGGGGGGCTGCGGGCGGTGGTGCCGCGCCCTGCGCTGTTCAAGGCCCTGTGCCGCACTGGGCAAGCCTTGCGCCCGGTGCTGCCAGCAACCCTGAAAAGCAAGCTGCCCGCCCAGGTGACCGCACCCGGCGTACGGCCGGCGCCACGGCATGCGCGCCGGGTGCTGATGCTCGAAGGCTGCGTGCAGCCAGCGCTGTCGCCCAATACCAACGCCGCTGCCGCGCGCGTGCTGGACCGGTTGGGGATCAGCGTCGAACCGATTCGCGAAGCCGGTTGCTGTGGTGCGGTCGATTACCACCTCAATGCCCAGGCCCAAGGCCTGGACCGCGCCCGGCGCAACATCGACGCCTGGTGGCCGGCCATCGAAGCGGGGGCTGAAGCCATCGTGCAAACGGCCAGCGGCTGCGGCGCGTTCGTGCGCGATTACGGCCACTTACTGGAGGCGGACCCGCGGTATGCCGCCAAGGCGGCGCGGGTCAGTGCCTTGTCTCGCGACCTGGTGGAAGTGCTGTGCGAAGCGCCGGTCGAGCAGCTTGGGCTGTGCGCCGAGCAGCGTGTGGCCTTTCATTGTCCGTGCACCTTGCAGCACGCGCTCAAGCTTGGCGGTGCGGTGGAAGGCCTGCTGACTCGCCTCGGTTTTACCCTGACCGCGGTGCCGGATGGCCATTTGTGCTGTGGGTCGGCGGGGACCTATTCGCTGACCCAGCCTGAGCTGTCGCGGCAGTTGCGGGACAACCGGCTGAATGCCTTGGAGAGCGGCAGGCCGCAGGTCATTGTTACCGCCAACATCGGTTGCCAGGCCCACCTTGCGGGGGCCGGGCGCACGCCGGTGCGGCATTGGGTTGAAATTGTCGATGCGGGTTTGGGGTTGGGTTTGGGGGCGGGATAGGTATGACGTTAGATGTGCAGCGCCTGGGAGATCGAGCGCCGCCCGCGCGGCGCTTCGCAGCACAAGGCTGCTCCCACATCTGTTTCGGGCCAGTGAGGCCTGTGATATTTGCGCGCGACCGCCTTGTTGGTCCAACTCGATATTGAGGTGGGCGGTAAGGGGCCGCGCGCGCATGGAATAGGAATAACTGGCCCGAAACAGATGTGGGAGCAGCCTTGTGCTGCGAAGCGCCGCGCGGGCGGCGCTCGATCTCATAAGCGCAGAAAAACCCAAGGCTGAACACTTTCAGAAATACCCCACAACCACGTCAGAAATGCCCTACTTGTCGCGCCTGACTGCTGAAAACATGATCCCTCTGGACGACTCAGAGGAGGCCCCCGCATGCACCAGTCCGCTCGCCCCACCGCCGAACTGCGCCACACCCTGCGTGAACTGCTGGCCCACAAGGTCAGCAACCCTGATGACGACCCGCACCTGTCGGGTGTGCTGTTCTTCTGTGCCACCGACGAGCGCACCCGCCAGTTGATCGAGCGCATCGAGCTGCTGGCCAGCGAAGCCTTCTTCGACGCCAGTGGCCGCGCCATCAGCCACCGGATGCGAGCGGCTGCGGTTGACGGGGTGCGTATCAAGCAAAAACACAAGGCACCGGCCGATGAAACGGTGATACGCATCGCCCTGCCCGACAAAGGCTACATCACGGTCAGCACGGCACGCTTGTAGGCACAACGCGGTGCATTGGCACTGTACGTTGAAGTGCGATCCGCTATCCTCAGCACTCCCCCGCACCGGATCGTTTCATGGAACTGCACATCCGCCTGGAAGGCCGTAAAGGCCTCGCCGACCAGCTCTACCAGCAACTGCGCGCGGGCATCGACAGTGGCCACCTGGCGGCCGGCAGCCAATTGCCGCCCACCCGGCTGCTGGCCGAACAACTGGGCGTGTCGCGCAAGACCGTGGCCGAAGCGTACTCCAGGCTTACCTATGACAACCTGCTCAGCGGTGTGGTCGGCCGTGGCACGTTCATCACTCCGCGCCACCCCCTGCGTTCGAACGAGGCAACGGCCATCCCCTTGGCGGCTGCGGCATCCCTCGAACGCTGGCAACAACGCGCGACCGTGCTGGGTAGGCCGCAACTGCAAGCACCGTCGCGCTATGACTTCGTTGGCGGTGCGTCGAGCAAGACGCAGTTCCCGTTCGACCAGTGGCGCAGCTGCCTGAACTACGCCCTGCGCCGCAGCCAGCGGCACCCCGAGCGGCAGTTCTCTGCCCAGGGGCTGCCTGAGCTGCGTGAAGCCATCGCCCACCACATCGCCTACGCTCGCGGCGTGCATTGCAACGCAGCGGACGTGCTGGTGTGCAATGGCGCGCAACAGGCGCTGGACCTGATCGCCCGGGTACTGATCGAACCGGGCTGCCCGGTGGCCATGGAAGACCCGGGTTACCCGCCGGCCCGTCAACTGTTCCTGGCCTTGGGCGCACGCCTGCAATCAATACCGGTCGATGATCAAGGGATGTGCGTCGAGCAGATCGCCGACGGCACGCGGCTGATCTACGTGACCCCGTCACACCAGTTCCCCCTCGGCATGCCGATGAGCGAGCCGCGCAGGCGGGCGTTATTGGCACGCGCCGCCGAGCTTGGCGCGTTGATCATTGAAGACGATTACGACTGCGAATTCCGCTACCAGGGGCCGCCCGCCGACGCCTTGCAGCGCCTCGACCGGCATGGCCTGGTGGCCTACGTCGGGACCTTCTCCAAGACCCTGCTGCAGGAGCTGCGCCTGGGCTACGCCGTGTTGCCGCCCGCGGTGCTGAAGGCTGCCTGTGTGGCCAAGCACCTGAGCGACTGGCACAGCCCGACCCTGCTGCAATGGGCGCTGGCGCGCTTCATCAGCGAGGGCCACCTGAACAAGCACATCCGCCGCTGTCACGATGTCTACAGTGCTCGCCGCGAGCGCATCCTCGCCCGCCTGGGCGGCGACCTGGCGCCTTGGTTCAGCGCCGTGCCGGCCAGCGCCGGTTTCCACCTGAGCGCATTGGCCAAGCCGGGGGTGGATGTCGAACTGCTGGCCAACCTCGCACGCAAGGTGGAGGTCGGCCTTTACTCGCTGGCACCCTTCTTCAGTGACGTGCCTGTGCGCCCAGGGCTGGTAATGGGCTTCGGCGCCATCGAATTGCTCGACATCGACCCCGCCCTTGACCGTGTTCGCGATACCCTGCAACGCCTTAGCTGACCGACGCGGCCTGGCCGTTCGGCACCGAACGGGCAATAGCTGCCGCGTAGCCGCGTGGCGCGAAACAGGCCGTCACCAGCAACATCGCCACCACGGTCACGGTCAACAGCACCCACGACGCCTGGAAGTCGCCACTGACGTCGCGCAACCAGCCCGTGATGTACGGCACGATCCCGGTAATGATGAAGCCGATCCCTTGAACAAAGGCCGCCAGGCTCCCCGCTTCGGCGGGTGTTTTCAGGTGCTCCAGGGTCAGTGTCAGGCTCTGGCTGAAGCACGCCCCCAGGCCAAAGCCGATCATCGCCACCCACACGCCCATGCTCAGCGTGGGCGCCAGCAGCAGCCCAAGGAAGCCGGCCAGCTGGATCGAAAGCGCCAGCCACAACCCAGGCCGACGGTCCACCCAGCGGCGCAGCAACAACGGCAGCCCCAGCGCGCCGGCAACTTGGAAGATCGTCATCAGCCCCACCAGGTCACCACCGCCCTGGGCGGTCCCGCCGTGCTCCAGGTGATAGGCCGGTAACCAAGCGACCATGCTGGTATAGCCACCATTGATCAGACCGAAATACACCGCCAGCAACCAGGCACGGCGGGTGCCGAACCAATGCCCGCCTGCGGCACCCGCCAGCGTCGGCGTAGCCTGCCGTGGCCGCAGCAGCGTCCAGGCCAGCAGCGCCACAAGCGCCGGGATCGCCCACAGGCCCAGCCCGGCCTGCCAATGGCCAAAGTACCCACTGATATGCGGGCCAAGCACCGCCGCCAAGCCGCCACCACTCATCAAGGCCGCAGAATACATGCCCATGGCCCCAGCCAGGCGGGTCGGGAACCAGCGATTGACCAACCCCGGCATCATGCCCTGGACCACCGCCACGCCGAGGCCGGCGACCACCGCGCTGGCAATCAATCCCCAGGCGCTGTCCAGTTGCAGGCGCCACAAGCACGCCAGCGCAATGGCCGACAAGCCGGCGAGCATGCCGCCATGTTCGCTGATCCAGCGCCGCAACCAAGGTTGCAACAACGGCACCAGGCCCATGCACAACACGGGCAACGCGGTCAGCAGTGCGGCCTGCTGATAGCCCAGGCCGGTACTGGCGCGCATGGGTTCGAGCAGCGGCCCGACGCTGGTGAGGATCGGGCGCAAGTTCAGCGCCAGCAGCACCACCAGCAACAGATTCAAGGCAGTTCTCATTGCGTGTTGGCCTGCTTCCACTCAAGGTACAGGCCGGCTTCGCCACTGGGTTTCAGCGGCCGCAACGGCAGGCTCTGCTGTTGCGGTGGGCGCGCCATCTGCGCATACACCGCAGCGGTGGACAAGCCGTAAGGCTCGCCTTCATCGTTGTCATAAGCGAACCAGGCACGCTCGATGCCGCACAGGTGCATGGCCGCCAGGCACATCGGGCACGGGTGACCGCTGGCGTAGACCTCGGCACCGTCCAGACGAGCCTGGCCCAAGGCATGCGCGGCCTTGCGGATGGCCTGCATCTCGGCATGGGCGGTCGGGTCCTGGGTGCTGTGGATCTCGTTGACCGCGCGCGCCACCACCTGCCCCTGATAGACCAGCACCGCACCAAAGGGCCGGCCACCGGCCTGGATGTTGGTGCGGGCCAGTTCGAGGGCTTCGCGCATATAGCGTTCATCGGACATGAATCGGTACTCCTTCTGCAAGACCTGGCCATTATCCCGGCTTGCCGGCCTTGGCAGAAATGAAGAGATTGGATGCCCCTCAGTGGCCACCTGAATGCCCGGATTGGCCTCCGGGCAAAGTGTGCGATTGGCTATCGGGCTGATCGCTGCACAGCGCTAAGGTAGCGCCATGTCCACCCAACACCTTCTGGAGAACACCATGAACACACGTATTGAATGGGCCAAGCACGCACCGGAAGCCTACAAAGCCATGGTCGGCCTGGAACAGGCCCTGGCCAAGTGCGGCCTGGAGAATTCACTGCTCGAACTGGTGCGCCTGCGCGCTTCGCAGATCAACGGCTGCGCCTACTGCGTCAACATGCATGCCAATGACGCACGCCAGGCCGGCGAAACCGAAGCACGCCTGCAAACGCTGAGCGTGTGGCAGGAAACCGCCTACTTCACTGCGCGTGAACGTGCCGCACTGGCGTGGGTAGAGTGCCTGACCCGGCTGCCGGAGCGCGGTGCGCCACAACCGGAATACGAAGCGCTGCAAGCGCATTTCGAGCCACAGGAAGTGGTCAACCTGACGCTGGCCATCGCCACCATCAATGCCTGGAACCGCTTCGGCGTCGGCTTTGCGATGGTGCCGGCCTGATGGTGTCGGCTTAGCCACTGCGCCCGGTCAACTTGGCTCGATAGCTGCCGGGGCTCTGCCCGGTCCACTTCTTGAACGCCCGGTGGAATGCACTGGGCTCCTGGAACCCGGCCTGCTCGGCAACCTCGGCGATGCTCAGCACCCCTTCGCGCAAGTGCTCGAAGGCCATCGCCCGGCGTACTTCGTCCTTTATCTGCTGGTACGAACGCCCCTCCCGCTCCAGCTGACGGCGGAACGTACTGGCGCTGATTCCCTGCACCTGGGCCAACGCGGCCAACGTCGGCCATTGCCCGTAGCGACGTGCGCGTAGGTGGCGATAGACCTCGGCCACCAGGCCGTTCTGGTTGCGAAAGCGAATGACCAGGCCTTGGGGGGCGCTGCGCAAAAAGGTCTTCAAGGCCGGCAGGTCCTGCACCACCGGCAGGCGCAGGTAGGCACTGTCGAACTCCACTTCGGTACGCCCACTGCCCAGGCGCAGGTCAGGCCCCCACAACAGCAGGTCATCGTCCTGCGCGGGGCGCGATACCGCAAGCTCGGTGCGGTCGATGGCAATGCGCCGCCCTGCCAGCCAGCACAGCAAGCCGATCATCAGCACCAGGTAGGTTTCTTCGGCATACACACGCGTAACCGGGTCGGCAATGCTCGACTGCACGCTGATCACCGCCCTGCCGCCGCGTAGCGTGAGGCTACCGTGCAGGTCACGCAGAAACAGGCCAAAACCGCCCATGCACTGACGCAAGGCCTTTTCCAGGTTCGGCTCCTGAATCAGGCCACGGCAGATCAGGGCAAAGCTGCCCAGCGGCATGCCGTGGCTGTCGAGGCAGAAAAACTCGTCGTCCAACAGCTGGATCAGGGCCAGCCACAGCTGAGCGAATGCCTTGGCCGGCACGCGGGCCTGGGGCTGCTCGAGCAGTTGCGGGTCGATACCGACCGCACGCAGGTGTGCATCGCGCACGTCCGGGCGTTCGCGCAGGGCATGAAGCATGGCTTCGAGGAAGTACACGGCGACCGTATCGCTATCGCGCATGGCGGATTTCGCTGTCTATGCTGAGTGGCAAAAAGTGCCAGGTTGATTGAACAGATCCGGCATAGGCTCTGACAGAGCCTTTGCCTAGACTCGGATGAACGAAGGGATCGCCCGCCATTCTCGCAGAGCCAGGCCCGGTCCCGCCATGCCTTCGCAATCGGAGCCCCTATGAGCAGCGCAGAAATTTACGTCGTCAGTGCCGTCCGTTCAGCCATTGGTGGCTTTGGCGGTTCCCTCAAGGACCTGCCGCTGGCCGACCTCGCCACCGCCGTAACCCGTGCCGCCATCGAACGCGCGGGCGTGGACGCCGGGCAAATCGGCCATGTGGTGATGGGCAGCGTGATCCCCACCGAGCCCCGTGATGCCTACCTGGCGCGGGTTGCAGCGATGAACGCTGGCATCCCCAAGGAAACCCCGGCGTTCAACGTCAACCGCCTGTGCGGCTCGGGCCTGCAGGCCATTGTCTCGGCGGCACAGTGCCTGCTGCTCGGCGACACCGATGTGGCCCTGGCGGCGGGCGCCGAGTCCATGAGCCGCGGCCCGTACCTGCTGCCACAAGCCCGCTGGGGCGCACGCATGGGCGACCTGCAAGGCATCGACTACACGGTCGGCGTGCTGCAAGACCCCTTCGAACACTTCCACATGGGCATCACGGCCGAAAACGTCTCGGCCAAACACGGCATCACCCGTGAAATGCAGGACGAGCTGGCCCTGACCAGCCAGCGCCGCGCCGCACGTGCCATTGCCGAAGGCCGCTTCAGCAGCCAGATCGTCCCACTGGAACTGAAAACCCGCAAAGGCAGCGTACAGTTCAGCGTCGACGAGCATGTGCGTGGTGATGTCACCGCCGAGCAGCTGGCGGGCATGAAGACCGTGTTCAAGAAAGACGGCACCGTCACCGCCGGCAATGCCAGTGGCATCAACGACGGCGCGGCCGGCCTGGTGCTGGCCAATGGTGACGCCGTGCGCCGCCTGGGCCTGAAACCGCTGGCACGCCTGGTGGGCTACGCCCATGCCGGCGTCGAGCCCGAGCTGATGGGCCTGGGGCCGATCCCGGCAACCCGCAAGGTGCTGGAAAAAACCGGCCTGAGCATCCAGGACCTGGACGTGATCGAGTCCAACGAAGCCTTCGCCGCCCAGGCCTGCGCCGTGGCCCGCGAGCTCGGCTTCGACCCGGAAAAGGTCAACCCGAACGGTTCGGGTATCTCCCTCGGCCACCCGGTCGGCGCCACCGGCGCGATCATCGCCACCAAGGCCATCCATGAACTGCACCGCATTCAGGGCCGCTACGCCCTGGCCACCATGTGCATTGGCGGCGGCCAAGGCATCGCCGTGGTCTTCGAGCGCGTCTGAGGAAACTGACACATGAACATCGAACAGATTGCCGTGATCGGCGCGGGCACCATGGGCAACGGCATTGCCCAGGTGTGCGCCGTGGCGGGCTACCACGTGCTGCTGGTGGACGTTTCCGATGCCGCGCTGGAGCGTGGCGTGGCCACCTTGCGCAAGAACCTCGAGCGCCAGGTCAGCAAAGGCACGCTCGACGCCGAAAAGGCCGAGGCGGCGAAAGCCCGCATCCGCACCAGCACCGACTACGCGCAACTCAGTGGCGCGCAGTTGGTGATCGAGGCAGCCACCGAAAACCTGCAGCTCAAGCAGCGCATCCTTCAGCAAGTGGCTGCCAGCGTGGCAGCCGACTGCCTGATCGCCACCAACACCTCGTCGCTGTCGGTCACGCAATTGGCCGCGAGCATCGAGCACCCCGAGCGGTTCATCGGTGTGCACTTCTTCAACCCGGTGCCGATGATGGCCCTGGTCGAGATCATCCGTGGCCTGCAGACCAGCGACAGCACCTATGCCCAGGCCCTGCTGGTGACCGAGAAGGTGGGCAAGACCCCGATCAGCGCCGGCAATCGCCCAGGTTTTGTGGTCAACCGCATTCTGGTGCCGATGATCAACGAAGCGATCTTCGTGCGCCAGGAAGGCCTGGCCAGTGCCGAGGACATCGACACTGGCATGCGCCTGGGCTGCAACCAGCCGATCGGCCCACTGGCACTGGCCGACCTGATCGGCCTGGATACCCTGCTGGCAATCATGGAGGCCTTCCATGAGGGCTTCAGTGACAGCAAGTACCGCCCAGCGCCGTTGCTCAAGGAAATGGTCGCGGCCGGTTGGCTGGGGCGCAAGAGCGGCCGCGGTTTCTTCACCTATTGAGGAGCAAGTGCCATGCCCCCGGTCAACGCTGCAATGCGCTGTGCCAATTTTGAAGAGCGACGTGACCGGGCCATGGCGCTGTTTGCCGAAAAGGGCTTCGGCCAGGTCAGCATGCGTGAACTGGCGGCCCACGTCGGGCTGACCGCGGGCTCGCTGTACCACCACTTCCCCAGCAAGCAGGACCTGCTGTACGACTTGATCGAAGAGTTGTACGAGGAGCTGCAGGCGACCCTGGACCTTGGGCGCAGGGCCATGGCACGGGGTGGTTCGGCGTTGTCGTGCCTGATTGCGGCGCATTGGCAGTTGCATGCCGAGCGGCCGTTGCAGTTTCGCCTGGCAGAGCGGGATTTTTGCTGCTTGAGCGAAGCGCAACAGGCGCGCCTGCTGCTGCTGCGCAGGCGTTACGAAACCGGGGTGCTGCACCTGATTGCACCGCGGGCAAGCCTCAAAGGCGAAGCACTGGCGGCAACCGCGCATGTGCTGGCGACGCTGCTCAACCAGTTGCCAGGGCTGCTGCAGGCACGGCGCCTGCCGGAAGGCGAAGGGCTGGGGTTGATGGAAAGCCTGTTGCTGGGAGGAATCGAGCGAACCCTGCGCTAACGTTCACGCTGTTGTAGGAGCAGCCTTGCGCTGCGAAGAGGCCGGCATGGGCACCTACTTCTCTATGGCTGCAATCGCGCACGCTTTTGTAGGAGCAGCCT
>NZ_WJRS01000042.1:0-37508 GCF_028895205.1 Pseudomonas sp. ITEM 17296
TCGATCTTACAGGCGCTGCAAGGCTCAAGGCATGCACCTAGGCGCTGCAAGGCCCAAGGCATGCACCTGGCACCCCAGATGCAATCCCAAGCCCGACACCTCCACCATCACCCAGCAAATCGCGCCTGCCGCCGCCGCACTTCCTCCCGCACCGCCGGAATCACCCAGCGCCCGTAATCCACCGTGTCGTACAACGGGTCATACCCGCGGTTGAGGAAGGTGCTCACCCCCAAATCGACATAATCCAGCAACGCCTGGGCGACGGTCTCCGGCGTGCCCACCAGCGCCGTGGTATCGCCATAAGCCCCCACCGCTGTCGCCGTCGGCATCCACAATGCCCGGTCATGCCGGTCCGCCCGGGCGGCGGCGGCGAGCAGGCGTTCGGAACCGGTGCCCTTGATGCGCTTCTGCCAGGGGCTGTCCGCCGCAAACTGCGGGTTGGCCTTGATCTGCGCGAGGATCTGCTCCGCGCGCTGCCAGGCCAGCTCCTCGGTAGCACCCAGGATCAGCCGCACCGACAAGCTCACCCGTGGCGCCGCCACGCCAGCGGCACTCGCCGCAGCCTTGAGCTTGGCGATCTGCTCGGCGACGCCGCTCAGCGGTTCACCCCACAGGGCATACAGGTCGGCATGTTTGACGGCGATTTGGTAAGCGATGTCGGACGAGCCTCCAAAGGAAATCGGGATATGCGGCTGCTGCAGCGGCTTGACCGGCGAAAAAGCGCCCTTGATGGTGAAGTAGCGGCCTTCGAAGTCGAAGGGCTCTTCGGCAGTCCAGGTGCGCCGGACAATCTCCAGGTACTCGTCGGCGCGCTGGTAACGCGCGGTCTTGTCCAGCAGGGTGTCGCCTTCTTGCGGCTCGGCCGTGATGCCGGTGATCGCATGCAGGCGAATGCGCCCGCCGCCGGTGGTGTGGTCGAGGGTGGCGAATGCCCGCGCGGCCACCGTCGGCGCGGTCAGGGCAGGGCGGTGGGCGATCATGAAGCCGAGGCGCTCGGTGTGCGCGGCCGCATAGGCGGCAATCTGCAGGCTGTCGGCACTGCCTGGGCCGCTGGCGATCAGTACCCGGTCGAAACCGGCATGCTCATGGGCGCGGGCGTGGTGGCGGATGAACGGCAGGTCGAAGTCGGGCGAGCGCACGCCGCGGGTCTCGGACCACTGGCGGGGGAAAATCATGCCGACGAATTCAATGGACATGGCGATGGCCTTTTATGTTGAGGAAGGGTCAGAACTGGTAATCGACCTGGGCCAGCAAGGTGCGCCCAGGCATGGGTTGCAGGAAGGTGTTGGTCGAGCCGGCCAGGCCACTGACGAAATTCAGTTCGTCGGTGACGTTGAGCATGCGCAGCGTCACGCCCCACTGTGGCTGGCGGTAATACGCGGCAAGGTCGAGGTTGTATTCGTCGGGCACCTTCACCGTCTTGCTCAGGTTCAGGTACCAGCTGCTGGTCCACCAGCCAGAGAGCTCCACGCCGAACCCGGAATCGAAGCGGTAATCGACATAGCCGCCGGCGTTGTACTCAGGAATCTGCACCGCATCGAACTTGCCGGACGGGCGCTGGTTGAGGCTGTTGTTGTCGCCGAACACGGTGCCGTTGTCGGGGATGAACCCTGCTGAGGCGAACCCGGCCTGGCTGGTGAACTCGTTGTAGGCACTGATGCGGCTGAGGTTGAGGCCGCCGCGCAGGTGCGGGTCCTGGTAGCGCAGGGTCGCCTCCCAGCCTTTGACGATCAACCGGGCGATGTTGTTGTTGCTGTCTGGCGACTGGTCGCGCGCCTGCTTGTAGGCGGCCAAGGTGAAGAACAACTGGTCGGGCATGGCCTCGACCTTCAGCCCCACTTCGTGCAGCACGCTAAGGCTCTCGAACGCCAGTGTGTTGAGCTGGTTGGCCCCGGCGCCACTGCCCCAGCCCAAACCATTGGTGAAGAACCCGGTGTTGACGGCGAGGGAGCGGTCGAAGGTGTAGTACAGGGTGCTGTTGTCGGTGGGTTTGAAATAGGGGCTGACCTGTACCGAGAACAACCGGTAATTGTCCGAGTCCTTGCGCGGGTTGCCGCCCGCGAGCACGAAGGGGTTTTCGATACGGGCATCGATCCAGCTGCGGCTGGCCCCCACGTTCAGCCCCACGCGCTCGCCCAGGCGCAGGTTGTGCTGGCTGAACAGGGTTTGGGTGGTCCAGGTGCTGTCGGCGGTGTAGGGCGCCACCGATTCAGCGTACAAACCGTGCCCTGCCGGGTACATGGCGGGCAGGTTTAACCAGCCATAGTAATTGGACAACTGTGGCACGCCGGGCTGGCCGATCCAGGCTCCGTTGCCACCGGCGGGGTTGCGCCCACTCAGGCCCAGCAGGTCGCCAGGGTTTTTCAGCGTCGGGTCGAGGGCGAGGTCGTAGGCGTTGATGGTGGAGCCAAAATTGTTGTTGGCGGCGATCGACTCGTTGGTCTCGCGGCGGTAGATCAGCCCGGTGTTGCTGTCGTCGACCAGCGTCAGGCCGCCCAGCTGCCATTGGCCACGGGCGCGGAACTCGAAGCGGTTGTCGAAGATGTCGTCCTTGCCCTGCACCTGGAACGCGCCCACCGCGTCGGTGGTGTCGGTGGAGTGCTGGTAGAAAGTGCTGTTGGCCAGGGTGATCGACGGGGTCAGGTCGCCCTCGACGCGCAGTTGTGTGGTGAAGCGCCGCGAGCGGTTCTGGTCCTGCGCGCGCTGGCCGGTCTGTGATGACAGCGAGGTCTGGCCATTGCCTGCCAGCGACGGGTCGTACACCCAGCCGCGCAAGCTGCCTGGGCTGGCCTGGGTATTGGGTGAGGCGCCCTGGAAGCTGCCATCGACCACCTGGTACTGGCCCTGCGCGTTGCGCTGGCGCTGCACCCAGCCGAGTACCTGGGCATCGCTGGCACCCGATGACAGCACCGGCGACCACAGGCTGTTGCCGTTCTGGATGATCGGCGTGGCGCGCCCGGCGTTGTACCTGCCGTGGTCGACCAGGTCTTGGGTGGCGCGGTTCCAGCCGTGGGTGATGTTGTAGTCGTAGTAGTCGTCGTAGGCGGCGTTCCAGTCCACCCGCAGGTTGTCGTTGCGCCAGGCGAGGGCGCCGTAGAACGCGTCGAAGTTGTTGTCGACGTTGTCGTAGAAGGTTTCCTGTCGCTGGCGGGTGATGCTGACCCGGTAGGCCAGGCTGTCACTGAGGGGGCCGGTGTTGTCGATGCTGAATTGGGTGGCATCGCGTGATTCGCCGTCGGGGATCCAGCTGCCGATTTCGCCACTCAGGCGGGTGCGGAAGCGGTTGAAGTCGGGCTTCTTGCTTAGGTAGTTGATGTAGCCACCGCTGCCACTGACCGAGCCGTAGGTGACCGACGAGGGCCCAGCGACGATGTCGGCGCCTTCATAGGCGTTGAAGTTGGCGGGGTGGCGTACGCCGTAGGCGCGTTGGCCATCCTGGAACACCTCGGAGCTTTGCCCGCGCATTTGCGGGGCGATGCCGGCGTTCTGGCCGCCGCCTCGGGTGATGCCGGGGGCGTACTTGACCAGGTCGTCCGAGCTCTGGATCGGGTCGCGGGCCAGTTGCTCGGCGTTGATCTGGGTGACCGAGCGTGGGGTGTCGAGGACTTTGCTTTCCAGGCCGCCGTAGATCGAGGCCGGTGGGCGGGTGGGCAGGGCGTCGTCGTCAGCCTGTTCGGCTTGGACGGTGACGGTTCGCAGTTGGGTGTCCTCGGCGTAGGCCAGCGGTACGCTGGCGGCCAGGATGGCCAGTGCCAGGGCGCAGGGCTGGAATGTCGGGTGCAGCAAGGCAACGCGGAGCATGGGGCTGAGCCTCGTTCTGTTCGGAAATGGGAAAAGCGAGGGCGCAGCCGCGCCTGCGGTTATTGGGTGCCTATGGCGACTGCCGGGGGCGCTATGCGCCCCTTGTGGGAGCGGGCTTGCCCCGCGAATACGGGCAAAGCCCGTGCCATCCACTCGAGGTGTCTGCTTCGCGGGGCAATCCCGCTCCCACAGAAAATTGTGCTGGCCCAGCGTTTAGCGCTTGAGCCACAGGCTCTCGAACCGCCAGGTACTGAACAGCGACTGCTCCGCCTGCGCCCCACCGACCCGTGTGCTGACACTGTCGAGCAAGTCGGCAAAGCCCCAGATCAGCATGCCGCCGCGTTCGTACTGGATGCGTTGGGCGCGGTGCACCAGGGTTTTGCGTTTCTCAAGGTCAGGCTGGGCCATGGCAGCGAGGAAGGCCTCGCTGAATGCTGCGTCGTGGAAGTGAGTCTTGTTGGCCACGGCGAACGGCGCGTCGGTATGAATGGCGCTGGCCAGGAACGGCGCACCGATGCTGCCCCCAGTGCTCAACGTCCAGTCGTCGCGCTGCGGCCCCTGGAACGTCGCCAGGTCGACCTGGCGCACCGTGATCGTCACGCCGATGCGCCGTGCCTGTTCGGCCAGCACCAGGGCCGAGGCAAGCCCAGGCCCTGGGGTCGTGACCAGTTCCACCTGCAGGCCTTCGCGGCCCGCATCCTTGAGCAATTGCGCCGCCCGTTGTGGGTCATGCGGCCGTGGCCCGAGGCTGTGGTCGAAGGTGGGGTCGAAAGGGGCGTACAGGTCGTTGGCCACCCGGCCCTGGCCATTGAGTGCCCGGCGCACCAAGTCTTCTCGGTCTGCCAGCAGGCGAAACGCCTCACGCACCCGCGGGTCGTCGAAGGGCGCTTTGGTGGTGTTCATGTCGAACGACAACCAGTTGCCGCTCACCGACTTCAGCAGGCGCAGGCGTGGGTCTGCCTGCAGCACTTGCAGGTGCTCGGTGGACATGACGTTGGCCATGTCGATCTGCCCGGCGCGCAAGGCCGCCAGGCGGCCCGTCTGGTCCTTGAAGTCGATGATCTCCAGTTCGTCGGCATACGGTTTGCCGGGCTTGTAGTAATTGTCGAAACGGGTGAACAGCGAGCGTTGGCCCGGGGTGAAACTTTTGAGTTTGTAAGGGCCGGCACCGACCGGGTTGGTGACCGGGTGATAGTCCACCGGCACGATGCCGCCGAAGTTGACCCACGTCTCGGGCAACGGCAGGTAGCTGCGGCCTTCGCGAAAAGCCAGGCGCACGGTGCGATCGTCGAGCTTGACCAGGTTG
Source organism: Pseudomonas sp. ITEM 17296 (assembly GCF_028895205.1). NCBI lineage: Bacteria > Pseudomonadati > Pseudomonadota > Gammaproteobacteria > Pseudomonadales > Pseudomonadaceae > Pseudomonas > Pseudomonas sp. ITEM 17296. The sequence goes on from NZ_WJRS01000042.1 coordinate 5,108, forward strand.
TCGCGGTCGACCCAGTGCAGCAGCGCCGCATAGGGCGAGGCCAACTGCGGGTCGGTCAGGCGCCTGATGGAGAAGATCAGGTCGTCGGCGTCGATGGTCTTGCCGTGGTGAAACTCCAGCCCAGGCTTGAGCCGCAACGTCCAGCCGCTGGCGTCGGCGTTGGGCTCGGCGAACTCGGCCAGGGCCAGGCGCGGCTGCATCTGCTCGTCCCACTCCCACAGCTTGCTGTACAAGGCAAAGCCGCGGACGATGCCGCTGCCGACCGGTTTATGGGCGTCGAGGTTGCCGCTTTGGTTGCCATCGATGATGCCAAGACGCAGGCGCCCGCCATGGCGTGGCTGGTCGGCGACCGCGTCGCCGGGGCTGTCGCTTGGGCCGCAGCCGGCTAGCAGCCCACCGGCCAGTACGCCGGCATGGCCAATGAAGGCGCGCCGGCTCAATGGGTAACCGTCCCAGGCCATGGCGTCAGCCTCCGTTGCTGGCGTGCAGTTGCACGGGGGTGGGCGCCGGGCGGGCGAGGGCGGCGCGCTGGCCACGGAAGTGCGGCAGGATATGCTCGCCGAGGCGGTAGGCTTCTTCCAGGTGCGGGTAGCCGGCAAGGAAAAACAGGTCGATGCCGATGCCGTGGTACTCGCGGATGCGCGCCACCACGTTGGCATAGCTGCCCACCAGCGCGCAGCCTGGCGGGATGCCGATATAGCCGAAGCCGGTCCACACGTTGGGGTGGATGAAGAAATCGTCGAAGGCTTGCTGCTCGTCCTTGTCGCTGTAGCCGTGCTCGTAGCTCAGCTTGCGTGCGGTGCGCAGGCCCGCGTGGGCGGCGCGGGCCTTGACCGTGCCCTTGGCCACGCCTTCGTCGAAGAAACGTTTGGCCTCGGCCCGCGCGGCCTCTTCGGTCTCGCGGGCAATCACGTCGATGGACAGGCCAAAGCGAATGTCGGTACGCCCCCACTTCAAGGCGCGGGCGCGGATGTCGGCGATCAGCGCGGCGATCTCGTCCGGGTGCTCGGCACGCATCAGGTAGAAATCGGCATGCTTGGCGGCGAACTCGCGCGCGGCCAGCGAAGAACCGGCGGTGCAGATCAGCGGCAGCTCGGCTTTTTTCAGCGGCCCGCGCAGCCCGCCGCCCTCGGCGCGGTAATAGGTGCCCTCGTAGTGGAATTGCTCGTTGTGCCAGTAGCCGCGTACCACGTCCATGAACTCGGTGGCGCGGGCGTAACGCTCGTCGTGGCCCTCGAAGTCGCCGACCTGGCGCTGGAGGGCGTCGGAGCCGCCGTTGATGATGTTCCATACCAGTCGGTTGCCGGTGGCGCGCTGGTAGGTCGCGGCCTGTTGCACGGCTACCCAGGGCGTGTAGTGATAGGGCTGGAACGCGGTGACGAACTTGAGCGTGCGGGTTTCCCGTGCCAGCAGCGAGCACACGGTCCACGGCTCTTCGCCGGTGGGCGCATTGACCATCAGTGCGCCGCCGAAGCCGTTGATTTCCGCAGCGCGTGCGATTTGCCCGAGGTAATCGATGTAGGTGAAGTGATCACCTACCGCGAACCCGGAAACCGCACCGCTGCTATCGCCGCCTGCGTGCCAGTCGCCGCGGTTGCGTGGGTCGCCAGGCAGGTACTGGGTTTCGCCATGCAGTGGCAGGCGGGTGAAGAATTCGATGCTCATGGGGTGGCCTCCTTACTGGACGCTTGGGCTGCAGTTGGGCGTGACTGGCTGGCCGCTGATGACCTGGCGGGCGAAGGGGATCGAGTCCTTGAGCGAGGCGTTGACCGTTTCGCTATGGCCCAGGCCTTTGTACAGGTGGCCCTGCACCACCGAGCCGGCCTTGCAGGCATCCTGCATCAGTGCAACCTGGGTCGCGGCGGCAGGGGTCTTGTCCTCGGCGCCGGTGCCGATGAAGATCGGCTGGGCCAGTTTGAGGGTGGGGTACGACACTTGGGCCAGCCACGGTTTGAGCTGGTCGCCCTGGTAATCCTTTTTGGCGTTGGCGGGGGTCAGGCCGGTGCCGACCACATCACTGACCAGTGCCGACAGGCAACTGGTGCGCGCCTGCTCGAACAGCGGCAGGGCCTTGTCGGTGTAGAAGTCGCGCGGGTCGATGCTCGGGTCGTACTGCTGTGCGGCGAGCAAGGTGTAGAAGCCGTAGGCCAGGGCCGGGTCGACCTTGTTCTGGTCCTGCTCACCGACGTTTTTCGACCCCACGGTGTAGATCACGCCGGTGCCGATGCTGCCCTTGACCCCCAGTTTAGGTGCATAGGTTGCGGCATAGGCACCGGCTGCAAAGGCACCAGCGCCACCCTGGGATTGGCCGATGATCAGGACCTTGTCAGCCAGCCCCGGTACGCCGGCGACCACGGCCTTGGCGGCATCGAGAATGCCGTAGGCGGCCATGCGGTTGTTCAGCAGCGGGTGGCCACCGGGCACACCTAGGCCTTGGTAGTCGGTGGCGACGATGGCATAGCCCTCTTCGAGCCAGCGGTTCAGGTATTGCACATCGCGGTAGGAGCGCCCGGCCCAGGACGGTGCGCAGATATCCGCCACCCCGACGGTGCCGTGGCCCCAACTGGCGACCGGCCAGCCACCGGCGGGCGCCGGGCCCTTGGGAATGAACAGCGCGCCAGAGACCACGATTGGCGTCTTGCCATCGATGCCGTCCAGCGAGGTGTAGAGGATGCGCTGGGCACTGGCGGCGTTGGGCAAGCTCAGCGCTGAGTCCAGCGGCTCGCTGCGCAGCAGTTTGCCGGGGGTGGCCGGGATTGCCTTGGACCAGGTGTAGAAGCTCGAAACGCGGCCGTCGCCTTGTTGCGGGTCGGGTTTGGGGGCGTAGGTGTCGGCGGCCAGGGCGCCAATGGAAAAGGCCAGGGCACTGAGGCCGAAAACGATGGAAACAGGCAATTTCATGGAAGGTGTTCTCAAGGTTGTTGGCTGATTTGAGCGTCCAGGGACGGCCAATAGTGGGTGAGCTGCAGGTCGATCAGCGCCTGGCGGGTGAAGCCTGTGGCCAGGTCGCTGCTGATGTCGTAGGGCGTGCGGATCAGGCGGTTGGCCAAGGCGTATTGGCCCAGGGCGTCGTAGTGGGCTTTGAGTTGGGCATCGCTTTTCGGCGCCCAGCGCGCTTTCCAGGCCACCGGGTCGTCCTGGTCATCGCGGCGCAGCACGCTTTCGGCCACCCCGGCGCGGGACGACAGCGCGTAATAGGCGTCGCGGTTCTGCGCTTGGGAGATCCACCAGGCCGCGCGCACCCAGGCCGTGGCCACCAACTGCGTGAGGTCGGCGTGCTGCTGCACGAAGCGGTCGGTGCCCCACAGGTCGGACACCAGCCGCCAGTCGTTGGCGCCTTGCTTGGTCGACCAGAGGATCCGCGCCACGCCTTTGTCTTCCAGGGCGTAGGCTTCGTTGAGCAGCACGGCGGCATCGACCTTGCCGGCCGACACGGCGGCGGCACCGACCTGCGGGTTGAGGTTGGCGATCTTGAAGTCGGTCAGCTTGAGGCCCTGGCTTTCCAGGAAGTTGCTGAAGGCAAACTCCCATGGCCGCCCGCGGTGCAGGGCCAGGCGCTTGCCTTTGAGGTCCTGGATGCTGCGCACCGCAGAGCCGCTGGGCACCACCAAGTAGATGTTGTTGCCGCTGCCACCCGGCACGATCAGCTTGCCGGGCACTTGGCCGGCGCCAGCGATGACCGAGGGCAGGTCGCCGCGTACGGCAAAGTCCAGGCTGTCGTTGCTGAAGCCTTCGTTGATTTGTGGCCCCGCGCCGGCGTGGGGCAGGGCGGTCCATTGCAGTTTCACGCCGCGGGCGGCCAACTGCTGTTCGAGCCAGCCGTCTTCGATCACCCGCCCCGGGATGCCCCCGAAGACCGGCGCGCCGCCTTGGGTGAAGGCAACGATGGCGATGCGCACCGCTGCCGGTGGCTCGGCGGCCAATGTGGTCAGGCTGAGTAACAGGCCGCCCAACAGGGCCAGGCCGTGACGCCAGAGTGTGTTCATGTGCGGCTCCAAACAAGGGTTCAACAGGTCTGGGCCGCGTGCTGCAGCGAACCAGGCATTGCCAGGCCAGGAGCGAAATGCATGCCAGTCTTTGAAAAGGTGGCTGCAGGCCTTTAACGGCGGGGCCTTCAGCACATGGGAGGGGCGCGGCGTGGAGCCCAGCCTGCTGATCGGCACGCAGGGCAGTGCTGGCGCGTTGCTGCTGCAGCAGCAGTCGGCTGCTGGAAAATCAAATATTCAAAAATGGAATATATAAAGATGAATTAATAATTTTTTGATCTAATTTGTTTCGGGCACTATGGGGCTGCGCGTCAATTGCCAGGAATGCCCCCATGTCGCTGATCACCCACCCTAATGCCCGAGAGCTGACCAAGTCGGTACGTGCCACCGTGCTTGTGTTCAAGGACCCTCGCTCCCAGGAGCTGCTCAGCCGTATCGAGCGCCTGGCGCCCAGCGAGGCCAATACCCTGATCATCGGCGAAACCGGAACCGGTAAAGAACTTGTCGCTCGCCACATCCATCAGCTGAGCCGCCGTGGCCGCGAACCGTTCGTGGCGGTGAACTGCGGTGCCTTTGCCGAAACTCTGGTGGAAAGCGAACTGTTCGGCCATGAGAAAGGGGCGTTCACCGGTGCCACCTCGAACAAGGCCGGTTGGTTCGAGGCGGCCAATGGCGGCACGCTGTTTCTCGACGAGATTGGGGACCTGCCGTTGAACATGCAGGTGAAGTTGCTGCGGGTGCTGCAGGAGCGCGAAGTCGTGCGGCTGGGCTCGCGTACACCGATCCCGATCAACGTGCGCCTGGTGGCCGCGACCAACGTCAACCTGGCCGACGCCGTGGTGGCGGGGCATTTTCGCGAAGATTTGTTCTACCGCCTGCACGTCGCCACCATCCGCCTGCCGCCGCTGCGTGAGCGGCCCGGCGACATCCTGCCCTTGGCCGAATTTTTCATCGAAGAGCATTGCCGGCGCCTGGGTTATGAACGTGCGTCGCTCAGCCCGGATGCCGAGCGCAAATTGCTGGCTCACAGCTGGCCGGGCAACATCCGCGAGTTGGAAAACGCGATCCACCATGCCTTGCTGGTATGCCGCTACCAGGTGGTAGCGCCCGCAGACCTGCACCTGGTGGACATGAGGCCGCAAGGTGCGGCCCAGGTGTATGCCACGCAGGCCAACGCACCGGCCGCGCTCGCGGCGCCGCCTAACCTTGAAAGCGCGCTGTTGGCGTTGTTCGAGCAGAACGTGCCGAACCTGTATGAGCACATCGAGGAGACGGTGTTCCGGGCGGCGTATCGGTATTGCCACGGGAACCAGCTGCAGACCGGGCGGTTGTTGAACATCAGCCGCAACATCGTGCGGGCGCGGCTGGAGAAGATTGGCGAATTGTCGAAGGCATGAGGTGCCTGTATCGGGGCTGCTGCGCAGCCCATCGCCGGCAAGCCTGGCTCCCACAGGTACTGCAGATGGCTTGAGGTCTGTGCAGTCGAGGTGGGAGCCCGGCTTGCCGGCGATGGGCCGCATAGCGGCCCCGATTTGGCGCGGTTATTTGATAAAGCGAACCTGGCTGTTGATCTTCTCGATCACCGCCCCTTTGCGCGCGTTGAAGCGGGCCTTGTTCTGTTCGAACAGGTTATTGCCCTTGGTGTCGATGGAAATGATCAGCGGGCCGAACGCCCGTACCCGGTTGACCCACAGGGTTTCAGGCATCCCCAGGTCTTGCCACTCGGCACGTTCGATCTCTTCTACCTGCGTTGCAGCCAGCACCGCACAGCCCCCTGGGAACACCGCATGCACGGCTTTGTTTTCCAGGCAGCCGGTGGTGGTTTCCGGCCCCATGCCGCCTTTACCAATGATCAGCTTGACGCCGGTTTGCTCGATGAACTGCTTTTCGAACTTCTCCATGCGCATGCTGGTGGTCGGGCCAATGGACACCATCTCGAAACTGCCATCGTCTTTTTTGCGCACGATAGGCCCAGCGTGGAAGATCGCACCGCCGCGCAAGTCAACCGGCAACTCTCGCTTGAGCTCGATCAAACGACGGTGCGCGACGTCGCGGCACGTCACCAACTGGCCGGTGAGATAAACCACGTCGCCGACATTGAGGTTGGCCAGGTCTTCGTCTTTGATCGGGGTGGTCAGGATCTTTTTCACAGTACTACCCCTTCGTGCGAGAGGATGTCGTAGGACAGGTCGGCGTTGATGCGGATCTTGCCGCGGCGGTGCGCCCAGCAACCTGTCGATACCGCGACGCCAATGGTCGAGGGGTGACGCGCGGAAGACTCGATGTTCACGCCCATGACACTGCTGTTGCCAGTCAGCCCCTGCGGGCCGATGCCGATTTCGTTGAGGCCGTCTTCCAGGAGCTTTTCCATCATGGCGGCGCTTTCGTTCGGGTGGCTGGAATCGACCGGGCGCAGGATCGCCTTTTTCGACAGGCGCGCAGCGGTCTCAACCGAGGTCGACACGCCAACGCCAACCAGCAGGGGCGGGCACGCATTGACGCCTCGCGAAGTGATCACGTCGAAGACGAACTCGGTGACCCCTTCATAGCCCTGGCCTGGCATCAGCACCTTGGCCGAGCCTGGCAAGGTGCAGCCACCACCGGCCATGTACACATCGACAATGGCGTAGTCGGCATCCGGGATGATTTCCCAGTCCAGCCACGGGATCTTCGAGCCGGTGTTGGTGCCGGTGTTCTTTTCGATGAAGGTTTCTACCGCGTTGTGGCGCAGCGGGCCCTTGATGGTGGCCTCTTTGGTGGCGTTTTCCAGAATGCCTTCAAGCTCGCTCAGTAGCGGGAACCTGGCCCCCGCCGAGATGAAGTACTGAATGACCCCTGTGTCCTGGCAGCTGGGGCGGTCGAGCTTGTCGGCGTATTCCTGGTTGTCGGCCATCGAGTCATACACGGCGATGGCCAGTGGGTTGGTTTCTGCGGCGCGCAGTTTTGCGGTTTTCTCCTTGACGTCTTTGGGCAGGCGCTTGCCGATATAGGCGGTGAACTTCGCCATCACGTCGGTGAGCGATGACACGGCTGATTCTTTATCCACGGTTTTTTCCTCACTGCATCACAAGGCTGATTGTTCGATGTCTGGGTGTTCAGGGGGCCAGGGTGCCGCTGGTGCTGGCCTCCCTGTGTAGAAGCGGGGTGTGTAGCTGAGTGGCCTCGGGTTTTTCGGGTTCTGCGGGTAGCTGGCCGTCCAGCACCTGGGCCATGCGCGGCTTGTCCAAAGCGCCAACCCAGTGCGCAATGGCCACGGTGCCGACGGCGTTGCCGATGGTGTTGGTGATGGCGCGGGCCTCGGACATGAAGCGGTCGACGCCCAGCAGCAGCACCATGCCGGCCACCGGGATGTTGTCCATGGTTGCCAAGGTCGCGGCCAGGGTGATGAAGCCGGAGCCGGTCACACCTGCAGAGCCTTTGGAGGTCAGCAGCAGCACGCCCAGCACGATCAACTGGTCCATCAGCGTCAGTGGCGTGTTGGTGGCCTGGGCGATGAAAATGGCCGCCATGGTGTAGTAGATGCATTGCCCGTCCGGGTTGAAGGTCAGGCCGGAAGGAATCACCAGGCCCACCACCGGTTTGGACACGCCGACCTTCTCCAGCTTGTTCATCAGTTGCGGCACCACCGACTCCGATGAACTGGTGCCCAGTACGGTGAACAGTTCTTCCTTGAGGTACTTGAGGAACTTCCACAGGCTGAAACCGGACAGCCGAGCGATGGCGCCCAGCACAATCACCACGAACAGGAAGCAGGTCAGGTACATGGTTGCCATCAGCTTGCCGAGCGAGACGATCGAGCCCAGCCCGTACTTGCCGACGGTAAATGCCATTGCACCGCAGGCCGCGAGCGGCGCCACGCGCATGATCATGCCGACGATGAAGAACATGCCGTGGGAGAACGCTTCAAGCACATCGACCATCGGTTTGCCGCGCGGGCCCAGGTGCGAGAGGGCGATGCCGAACAAGGTCGAGAACAGCAGGATCGGCAAGATCTCATTCTTGGCAAAGGCATCGGTCACGCTGCCGGGGATGACATGCAACAGAAAGTCGATGAACCCGCCCGAGCTATTTGCAGCTGCCGCGGTGTAGGTGGAAATGCTTTTGGCATCGAGGGTGGCCGGGTCGACGTTCATGCCTTGCCCAGGCTGTACAAGGTTGACCACGACCAGGCCCAGCACCAGGGCAAAGGTGGACAGTACTTCGAAGTAGATCAGCGCACGCACGCCCACGCGGCCGAGCTCTTTCATGTTTTCCATTTTGGCGATGCCCAGCACCACCGTGGCGAAAATGATCGGTGCGAAGACCATCTTGATCAGTTTGATGAAGGCATCGCCCACCGGCTTGAGGTCGGCGCCGACCTGTGGCCAGAACACCCCGATCAGTACCCCGAGGGTTACCCCGATCAGCACCTGCACGTACAACTTGCCTAACACTCGCTTGGCCATTGCCGTCTCCGAATTATTGTTGTGAGTCGGTTCTTGTGGCGGCTGGGCTTATCGGTGGCGGCAGGCAACACCTGGCCGTGGCAGCTCGATAGCCCAGATTTCTTAGGGTTAATCACGCAGGGCCAAGGTAATGGTTTTTCAAAAACCGTGTAATACAATGAAATTCAACTCATTGTTTCCTTCAGGTTAATTATGAACCCAGTGTCCGAGCTGGCCTTTTTCACCCAGCTCATCCGCGTGGGCAGCCTGGCTGCCACTGCGCGTGAGATGAACCTGACCCCACCTGCGGTCTCCAAGCGCCTGGCGCAATTGGAACAGCGGCTGGGCGTGCGGTTGCTCAACCGCACCACACGCAGCATTAGCCTGACCGCCGAGGGCGAGACCTACCTGGTCAATGCCCGGCGCATACTCGGTGAGATCGAGGAGATGGAGCGCCAGGTGTCCAGCAGCCGCGCCGAGCCCAAGGGCCTGCTGCGGGTCAATGCGCCGTTGGGCTTTGGCCGTACCCATGTGGGGCCGGCGATTTCATCGTTTGCCAAGCGTTACCCCGAGGTGGAGGTGCAACTGCACCTGACCGATCGGCCCATCCAGCTGCCTAATGACGCAATCGATGTGGCCATCCGCTTTGGTGAATTGCCCGACTCGCGCCTGATCGCGCGCAAGATCGCAGCCAACCGTCGCAGGCTGTGTGCCGCGCCCAGCTACTTGGAAGCCTGCGGCACACCCGAGGTGCCCAAGGACCTGGCTGCACACAATTGCATCGTGTTACGCCAGAACGATGCCGCCTTTGGCGTCTGGCGCTTGAGCCGTGGCAAGCAGTCAGAATCGGTCAAGGTGCGTGGAAGCCTGAGCACCAACGATGGTGAGGTGGCGTTGAACTGGGCGTTGGAGGGGCAAGGCATCCTGATGCGGGCCGAATGGAACCTGGCGGACCACTTGCGCAGTGGGCGCCTGGTGGAAGTGTTGGGTGATTACCAGACACCGCCGGCGGATATCTACGCGGTTTACCTTGAGCGTTTGAACTTGTCCGCGAAGGTGTCGTGTTTCATCGAGCACTTGAGGGCGTTTTTTAAAAGCCATGCCGATGGGCCGGAAGACAGCTTGGCGGCATGGCAGTAGCGGCATTAATGATGTCGCGTGAATGAAGAGTTGCACAGCGTTGGATGGCTCATGTTAAATGAGAGTCATTATTAAAGACGTCCTGACCGGTTCACCCCATGTCCTGCGCTGACCCTTCCCTGCAAAAAACCGTGCATACCCTCTACGCGGAGCACCATCCCTGGCTGTGCGGTTGGCTACGCAACAAGCTCGGGTGTGTCGAGCATGCGGCGGACCTGGCCCAGGACACGTTCATCCGCGTGCTGACCCTGCGCAAGGCGGCCGAGCTGCGCGAGCCACGGGCGTACCTCTCCAGCATCGCCCGTAGCTTGATGATCGACATGTTCCGCCGCCGTGCTGTTGAGCAGGCCTACTTGGAAACGCTCGCCGCCCGCCCCGAGCAGGTCGACGTTTCGCCCGAGGCGCGTACGTTGATCATCGAAGCGTTGATGGAAATCGACCGCCTGCTCGACGGCCTGGGCGCCCGCACCCGGGAGATTTTCCTGATGGCCCAGCTGGATGGCTTGAGCTATGTCGAGATCGGGCGGCGCCTGGACATTTCGGTTACCACCGTCAAGAAGCATGCAGTGCGGGCACTGACCCATTGCCTGATGCTGGCTGAGGACTGAACCGTGGCCGGGGCCCCGCCACTGGATCGGAACGTGCTCGAAGCCGCGGCGAGTTGGTATGTCGAGTTGCGCTGCGATGCCGATGAACATACGCGCGCCGCGCATCAGCGCTGGTTGCTCAGCGATCCACTTCACCGGCAGGCCTGGGAGCGCCTGGCGCGCTTGCAGGGCACCTTCGAGCACGTGGCACCAGGCATCGCTCGGCCAACCCTGAGCAGTGCCAGGGCCAAGCGCCGCGAAGTGCTCAAGGTGATGTCGATTGTGCTGGCTGCGGGTGGGGCAGGGGGGCTGGCCTGGCACGAGGGGGGCATCGCGCGGTTGATGGCCGACCAACGCACAGGGGTTGGCGAGCGCCGTTCGCTGCGCCTGGAGGATGGCAGCCGCTTGCAGTTGAACACCGCCACCGCCGTCGATATCCGTTACACCGCCCAATGGCGCGCCTTGCACCTGTTGGGCGGGGAGATCCTTGTGCAAACCGCGCGCGACGCGCAGGCCCGAGCGTTCATCGTGCACACCGAACAAGGCAGCATTCGCGCCCTGGGCACGCGTTTTACTGTCCGCTGTGATGCTGACGTCACGCGGGTTTGCGTGCTGGAACATGCCGTGGAGGTACGCACGGCGCACTCGCTGGCGGCGGTGCGTGTCGAGGCCGGTCATCAGCTGGTCTTTCGCGCGGATGAAGCTGGCGTGGTGCAGCCCGCGACAGCGCTGGCGGATGCCTGGACCCGCGACATGCTGGTGGTGGACGACTGGCGCCTTGCCGATGTTGTCAGCGAACTGCAACGTTATCGGCCCGGCCATCTGGGGTGTGACGCGGCCGTGAGCGAGCTGCGCCTGTCCGGCGCGTTTCAGCTGGGCGATATCGATACTGCCCTGGACAACCTCACCCGCACCTTGCCGGTACGCATTCGGCGGTTCAGCCGGTTCTGGACGCGGGTCGAGGCTGTTTGAGGGCTTAGGGGGGAAGGTGTTCGCTCAGCATTTTCAGCGCCTATGAGATCGAGCGCCGCCCGCGCGGCGCTTCGCAGCACAAGGCTGCTCCTACAGTTGTTTCGGGCCAGTCGCGCCTGTGCGCAGGAATAATTGGCCCGAAAAAATGTGGAGCAGCCTTGTGCTGCGAAACGCCGCGTGCGGCGCTCGATATACGCCTCACATCAAAACCAAAAGCAGGCACTCTTTTACCCAAGGGGGGTTATCGATTTCAATTCTCATTCGACTTGTTAAGTAGAGGCGCATCAGACGCCGTAAAAAACTGCCGCAGGGCGAAAGGAATACCCATGCTCCCTTCAGACACTCGCAACCCCCTTATCCTCATCAACTGTGCCCAAAAACCAATGACGCGGGCGGTCAATCGCGCGCTGTTCAGCATCGCGCTCGCGACGCCTCTGGCTGCGGTGATGATCGCCCCGCCAGCCATGGCCCAGACCCGTGTCGAAGCCGCATTCGACATCCCGGCCGGCCCGCTGGGCGCTGCGCTCACCCAGTTCGCGGAGGCGGCGGGGGTGACCGTGTCGTTCGAACCGTCCTACGTGCAGGCGTTGAAGTCGCCAGGCTTGCATGGCCGCTACAGTGCCGAGGCCGGCCTGCGCCAATTGCTGGTGGGCAGCCAGTTGCAGGTGCTGCGCCAGGCCAACGGCAGCTATTCGCTGTTGCCCATGGTCGGGGATGCGTCGACGCTGCAACTCGACAGTACCAGCATCACCGGCACGTCCGTGGAGTCGGCCTACGGGCCGGTAACCGGTTATGTCGCCACCCGCAGCGCGACGGGGACCAAGACTGATACGCCGATTCTGGAAATCCCGCAGGCCATCAACGTTGTCACTGCCGACCAGGTACAGGCCCAGGGCGCGCGCAACCTGACCCAGGCATTGCGTTATACGCCGGGGCTGGCAACGGGGGGGTTCACCGATCGCAACAGCATTGCCGACGAAATCACCAGCCGCGGTTTCGCCCCGACCCCGCTGTACCTGGATGGCGCGTACCTGCCGTATGCGGGCAGCCTGGGCGGCGCGCCACAGATCGACCCCTATACCCTGGAACGCATCGAGGTGCTCAAGGGCCCATCGTCGGTGCTTTACGGGCAAAACCAGCCGGGCGGGCTGATCAACATGGTCTCCAAACGCCCGACCCGCGAGCAGCGCAACCAGGTCAAGCTGGGTGCCGGCAGTTACAACCGGGTCAACGGTGCGTTCGACACCAGCGGCCCATTGGATGAGCAGGGCGCGTTCACCTATCGCCTGGTCGGTGTGGCCGACAAAGGCAACGAGCAGGTGGCGCACACCCACAGCGAACGCCTGCTGCTGGCGCCAAGCCTGACCTGGGCGCCGAACGAAGACACCGCCCTGACGGTGCTGGCACAGGTGCAGCGCGACGACGGCCTTGCCGACTACCAGTCGCTGCCGATGATCGGTTCGCTCAAGCGTGGCCCGACGGGCCAGCGCATCGACCGCGACTTCTTCTCGGGCGACTCGCATTACAACGATTACAAGCGTAACCAGTACATCTTCGGCTACGACTTCAGCCACCGCTTCAGCGATGACCTGGCGGTACGTTCCACAGCGCGCTACACCGATGTGCGTGACCGCTACAAAGGCTTCTACTTGCGCAGTTTCGTTTCGGACGACGAGGGGGTGGATTACACCCGGGCCAACCGGGTCAAGCTCGACTGGCGCCAGCACAATATCGCCTACACCCTCGATAACAATCTTGAGTACAAATTCAATACCGGCGCGCTGCAGCACACCACACTGGCCGGCGTGGACTATCGCCACTTCTCCCGCAAATACGATGGCTATAACGCCTACAACGTGTTGCCCGTCGACCTTTACGGCAAGAACAACTACGACACCAGCAGCGTAACCCCTGTGCTGGACACCCAATGGGACAATACCGTTCGCCAGACTGGGGTGTATGTGCAGGACCAGATCAAGCTCGACCAGTGGATCTTGACCGTTGGTGGCCGCCAGGACTGGGCAGAAATCGACAACAAAGACCTGCTGGCCAAAAGCATCGCTTCACAGCGTGACAACAAGTTCACGGGCCGTATCGGCCTGACCTACGTCACCGAGTTTGGCCTGGCGCCTTACGTCAGCTATTCCCAGTCGTTCTTGCCGACACTGGGCACGGACAGCGCCGGCAAGTCGTTTGAGCCGACCGAGGGTGAACAGTACGAAGTGGGGGTTAAGTATCAGCCGGTCGAGGGCACCTTGCTCACCGCGTCGGTGTTCCAGGTCAAGCAGAAGAACGTGCTGACTCAGGACGACGACAACCCCCAGTACCAGGCGCAGGACGGTGAGGTGCGCTCGCGTGGCGTTGAACTTGAACTCAAGTCCACCCTCGACAACATCGACGTGCTGGCGGCAGCCACCTACATCGACTCGTTCTACACCAAGAGCAACTACGGCGACCAAGGCAACCGCAGCGAGTCGCAGGCGCCGGTATCGGCGTCCCTGTGGGTGGATTACCACTTTACCCAGGCCATGTTCAACGGCCTCACCTTCGGCGCAGGTGCCCGCTACACCGGCCGTAAACCGGGTGATTCATCCAACTCGTTCGACGTGCCGGCCTACGCGGTGTATGACGCTACCGTCAGCTACGACCTGGGCAAATTCGACGCGAGCCTGCGCGGTTTGCAGGCCAGCCTGAACGTACAGAACATCTTCGACCGCGAGTATGTGTCGGACTGCAACTACGCGTTCGGTTGCTATTACGGCCAAGAGCGCGTGGCGTCGGTGGAGATGACCTACGATTGGTGATCGGGTGGTAGCCATGACTGAATTCGAGGTGGTTGGGGCAAAGATGGAAGCTGCATGGATCGCGGGGATGGCTAGAAGTATCAGACCTTAGCATTGCATCGGCGGTAGCCTCGATGCGGGCCATGCAGGCACTGTTTTCAGCAAACCGCAGTGCTGGCACCACGTTATACTCGGCGCTTTTTGCCCATGGCCGGAGACCCTTATGCGCCAGGTTTTGCTCATCGTCGATGTTCAATCCACCTTCAGCCCGCCCGAATGGCTGGTCGACGGTTTGCGGCGGTTGTCGGCGAATATCCCGACCATCGCCTCGGTCGAACTGCACGATGAGCAGGCCACGCCGTTCCAGCGACAATTGGGCTGGCACCCGGCAGTTGAGGACGAGAGCCTGGTCGAAGCAGACCAGGTGTTCGTCAAGCATGGCTACGGGCAGACCGTCGAAACCCTCGAATACATCAAGCAACTGGGCGTGGAGCGGGTGCTGGTGTGCGGCATGCAAACCGAAACCTGCGTGCTGGCTGCAGGCTTTGCGTTGTTCGATGCGGGGCTTACGCCAACCCTGGTGACCGACATGACGGTAGGGTCGTCGCTGGACAGGTCCGGGAAAATGGGCATTGACCTGTGGAAGCACCACTTCCGCCAGGTGACGACGTCTGCCGAGGTGCTGGCCGCGCTGGCGATGTGAGCACAGGAAGTGCAATCATTTTGCTATCTTTCTACGCCAATGAGTATCATTGTCGATTAATGACGGCCTCGATACACTTGGATTGAGAAGGATCTCCATGCTGAAACAGTCTTACCTTGTCGCTGTGCTGCTGCCGCTTGCAATGAGCTGGTGTGGCTCGGCGCAGGCCTTCACCGATGGCACTGACCGCTCCGTGACCTTGGAAAAGGTCGAGCAGACCTTTGTCGTGCAGAAGGATGGCAGCCACCGCCTGGACGTCGACAGCGTCTTGCTGATCAATGACGAACGCGCTATCAAGGCCCGCGCCCAGCAGCCGGTGAGCTTCAACCGCTCGCTGGAAACCTTGGAAGTGATCGAGGCCTACACGCAAAAGCCCGATGGGCGCAAAGTGCGGGTGGATGCCGCGCACATCAAGGAACAGCAAGAGCAGGCGTCTGTGCAGGCGCCGATGTTTCAGGACAGCGTCAACAAGGTGATCATCTTCCCTGAGGTCGCGGTGGGGGATCGCTTGGTCCTGCATTACCAGCGCAACCGCGTCACGCCGCTGTTCCCGGGGCAGTTCGAAGACATCACCGTACCGGAATTCCACCCGGTCGGGGAGTTCACTCTGACCTACGACATGCCCGAGGACATGCCCCTGCAAGCGGACGCGCGCAGCTTCAAGGCGTCGATGCCAGCGGCTGCACCCGGGCGCAAGGTCTACCGCTGGGATTACGTACCGGCGGACCGGGCGCGGATCGAAGCCAGTGCGGTGTCCTACCTAGACTATGGGCACTATCTGGCCGTCTCGACCTTCACCGATTTCAAACAGTTCGCAGAGGCCTACCAGGCACGGGCCAAGGTCGAGGTCACGGCACCGATCACCGCGTTGGCGCACCGCCTGACGGCCCATTTGCCTACCGCACGCGAAAAGGCGCTGACGCTCAGCGACTGGGTACGTGAGAACATTCGCTATGTCGCCGTGTATGTCGGTGCCGGTGGGGTGGTGCCACATGCCGCGCAGACCGTGCTGGACAACCGCTACGGTGATTGCAAGGACCATGTGGCATTGCTTGAAGCGCTGCTGGCGGCGGCGGGTATCAAAAGCACACCGGCCTTGATCAACCTGGGCAATGCTTATGTGTTCCCCAAGGTCCCTGCGCTGGGGGTGTTGAACCACGTGATCACCTACGTGCCGAGCCTGGACCTGTATTTGGACTCCACCGACCCTTCGATTGCCGCAGGCTACCTGCCGCTGGGTACCTTGAACAAGCGCGTGCTGCTGACTGCCACAGGCGAGTTCGGGCGTACCCCGGCCATACAGCTCAACAAGGTATCCAGCGACCTGAAGTTCAAGGTCAACGGCAAGGGAGCGGCGGATTTCACCAACGTTGCCACCGTGCAAGGCTGGGCCAGCGAGGTCAGCCGCTACGGGGTTAAATCGATGAAGCCGGCCGACCGTGAACTGCTCGTCGAAAAAGTACTCGGCGCCTATGGGCAGCGCGGCAGCGGCACGTTCGAGGTACGCCCGCCGAGCGCCAGTGGCGAGTTTGTCAGCACCGTCGATGGGCGCACGGAAAACCTCGTCAACTTGCCCGGGCCGGTGGGGGTGGTGGCCTTGAGCAGCCTGGCAGGGGGCATCTCGCAGAACGTCTACAGCTTCGCCATGGAAAAGGAACGCAGCCAGCACTTCGTGTGCATTTCCAACGACACCGTGGAAACATCGCGCTTCGAATTCCCACCGGAGGTCAGCGTGCTGGCAATCCCCAAACAGGTGCGTCTGCAAGACGCCAATGTGCAATACAGCGCGCGGTACGCTCAGGAGGGGAATGCGGTGGTGATCGAGCGGCACTTCAAGTTCAGCCGCCCGAACGTGGTGTGTTCACCCGAGGATTTTGCCGCCATGAAGCCGACGCTCGAGGCGATGGTCAAGGACCTGCAGAGCCAGATCATCGTGCAAGCGAGCTAGCCCCCAGGTCGTACGCCAATAGCAACGCGCCTGGCTTACTCGGCCGCCAAGCGCCCCTTCACCCGGTCAGCCTTGTACTGCATGGCCACTGCTGGCGCAGGCTTGGCTGCACCGGTTTCCAGCCACTGGCGCATGCGGCTGGCATCGGCAAAGTGGGTGTACTTGCCGAAGGCATCGAGGATCACCATGGCCACCGGGCGGTTGTCCATGCGGGTCAACAACACCAGGCAGTGGCCAGCCTCGTTGGTGAAGCCGGTCTTGGTCAGCTTGATGTCCCAGTTGCTCTTGTTCACCAGGTGGTCGGTGTTACGGAAGCCCAAGGTGTAGTTGGGCGCGCGGAAGGCCACGGTCTTCTCGCGGGTGGTCGACAGTTCGCTCAGCATCGGGTACTTGCGCGACGCCATCAACAGCTTGGACAGGTCGCGGGCGCTGGACACGTTCTGCGTCGACAGGCCAGTCGGCTCGACATAGCGGGTGTGCGCCATGCCCAGGCTGCGGGCCTTGGCGTTCATGGCCTTGATGAACGCCGGGTAGCCGCCGGGGTAGTGGTTGGCCAGGCTGTTGGCCGCACGGTTTTCCGACGACATCAGGGTAATCAGCAAGGTCTCGCGGCGGTTCAGCTGGCTGCCCAGGCGCACCCGCGAATACACACCCTTCATCTCCGGGTTGTTGGCGATGGTCATGGTGAGCATTTCATCCATGGGCAGCTTGGCGTCCAGCACCACCATCGCCGTCATCAGTTTAGTCACCGAGGCAATGGGCACCACGCGGTCGGCATGGCTGGCATACAGCTCCTGATTGGTGTTCAGGTCGATCAGCAATGCGCTGCCCGAAGCCAAGTGCAATTTGGCCGGGTCACGTTGCACCTGGGCCGGGGGTTGTGCAGCAGCAGTCGACGGGAGGGTCGCGGTACCTGTGAGCAACAGCAGCAGGCTGAGGATGGACAGGGATGTTTTCACGTTGAGGCTCACTAAAAGTTGGTATGTCGTTGGCTGTGCAAGGGTTTTCCCCCAAAAAACCGCTGCATTGTGGAGTATGGTCGAAGTGCTGTCGATTGCTCGTTGAAGCGACCCGGCGAAATGAAAAAAGCTTCATGCTGGATCGGTTCTGCCGCCTCCACTCGTCGGATCACACGGGCAAAAAAAGGCCCGCCAAGCGGCGGGCCATAAGGGAGGGAGCAACGCACAACAAATACTGTCAAGCGACCAGGGTATCTGGCTGCAACTGGTCGGCCAGGGCTTGAGCCGAGGCGCGGGTCGCCAAGGGGCCGCTCACGGGTTCACCGTTACGCACCAGGTACCAGCAGGCCAGCAGGCCCTGCTGGCGCAGTGAAGGGGGGACGGCGCTGCCGACGACGGACATGATCTGGATAGTGGCCATGTGGACCTCCTGTAAAACATGGCCCTACCTTACGCAGCGGCCGCAGCGGTTTGAAATTAACTGAGTTGATAGTGATCATTGGTTTTATCAACGATCACCAACGGGGTGGCCCGTAGTACACCGGGGGCGGGCCGTAATAAGGGCGATAGCCCGGTGGCGGCGGGGCCGGTGCATAGTAGGGCTGGTAGTACACCGGCTGCGGCGGCGGCTGTACGTAGACCGGCTGCGGTGCGTAATAGACTGGCTGGCGCTCCACATACACGGTGCGATCACGCCCGCCATAAACCGTTGCCCCCACCACGGCACCGACCACCGCCGCGCCGAACAGCGGGCCGGGTCCATACCAACCACCGCCACCACCATGGCCACCATGGGCAGCAGCTTGTCCGCTGATGGCCAGGGCACCGACCAGCAGGGCGATTACGGGAATGTGACGGTTCATAAAGCGTCCTCGCAGGGCAACCCCACAGATGGGGCCCTAATACTATGACTCTGCCTCTGTCAGCTGAGCACAGGGAAACGGTAAAGGTTGTGTAAGGGACGACAAGCGGCTGCGTCTGATACGCTGAACAAACGATTCAGTTCTGAAAATGGAGCAGGTTATGTCGACAACTCCCAGCAGAGACACGGTGCTGTGCATCTCCTTGGCCGGGCGGCCTGGCACCTTCGGCGTGCGTTTTCACAACCACCTCTACCAACAGTTGGGGCTCGACTTCTACTACAAGGCCATGAGCACTGACGACTTGCCCGCGGCGGTCGCAGGCATTCGTGCCTTGGGCATTCGCGGGTGCGGGGTGTCGATGCCTTACAAGGAAGCCTGCATGGCCTTGGTTGACGAGGTGGACCCGTCCGCTGCGGCAATCGAGTCGGTCAATACCCTGGTCAATACCGGTGGCCATCTGAAGGCCTACAACACCGATTACCTGGCGGTGCGGCAGTTGCTGGCGCAACACGAGGTCGACCCGGCGACTGCGTTTGCTCTGCGCGGCAGTGGTGGCATGGCCAAGGCGGTGGCGAGTGCCTTACGTGACGCGGGCTTTACCCAGGGCACGATCGTCGCGCGCAATGAACAGGCGGGGCGGCAACTGGCGGATGTTTGTGGTTATCGCTGGGTGGCCGAGCTCGGAGACCTGTGCCCGCCGATGCTGATAAACGTGACGCCGATCGGTATGGCCGGCGGGCAGGAGGCCAACGCGCTGGCCTTCAGCGAGCAGGCCATTGTGGCAGCCGAGCGGGTGTTCGATGTGGTGGCCATGCCGGCGCAGACGCCGTTGATTCGCCGGGCCAAGGCATTGGGCAAGCCAGTGATCACGGGCTTGGAGGTGATTGCGTTGCAGGCGCTGGAGCAGTTCGTGCTGTATACCGGCGTGCGCCCTACGCGTGAGCAAGTAGAAGCAGCCGTCGCATACGCGCGCGACCCTCTGTAGGAGCAGCCTTGTGCTGCGAAGAGGCCGGTAGAAGGATCATCAATCTCTGATCGCTGCACCGGCCTCTTCGCAGCACAAGGCTGCTCCTACAGGAGGGCGCGCTATGTTGCGTCAATCAGAAAGCTTTGTGCCCCTTGTCCAGCTGTTCATCCACCAGCGCTCGGCCATGGGCCAGCGACACATGCTGGGCATTCTCAAGGTCTGAGAAGAACTTCATCGGCATCGAGATGCGCTTGCTGGTGTGCCCTTCAGGGTCGGTGATCAGGCAGCCGGCGGCATAGGGCAGGGGGGAGTCGGGGTGGGGCATCACACTGGCGGTGATGGTGTACTTGCGGTGCTCACAGTGAAGAGATTGCATCGTCCTTACCTCGCTGTGCTTATGAAGCGGTTACCTTCATATACCACAGCAAGGGGCCGGGAGTTCCCGGCCCGACGAGCGAATAGCGTTGTGCCTCAGCCTTTGAGTTCGGTCGGCTGGATCACTTCGACCCAGTAACCGTCCGGGTCCTTTACGAAGGCCAGGTGGTTCATGCGGCCATCTGCCAGGCGTTTCTGGAAGGGCACGTCGAGGGCTTCGAAGCGCGCGCAGGCCTCACGCACGTCCGGCACCGAAATGCAGATATGGCCGAACCCGCGTGGGTCGGTGTTGCCGTTGTGGTAGGCAAAATCGGCGTCGTTTTCGGTGCCGTGGTTGTGGGTCAGCTCCAGAACGCCTGGGATCGACTTCATCCACTGGTGGCGCGCGGCGTCATCGGCAGGGATCTGCGCGGGGTCGACCAGTGCCAGGAAGTACAGGCTGAAGGCGGCTTCCGGGAAGTCGCGCTTGTCCACCAGGCGGAAGCCCAGGACGCGGGTGTAGAAGTCCAGCGACTTCTCGATGTCCTTGACCCGCAGCATGGTGTGGTTGAAGACGAACTTGGAGGTGGCGGCATCCGGCTGCGCGGTGACGCCAGGCAGGGTTTGCAGATCGTGCAGGCTCATGGGAACTCCTGAGACGGGGCCGGTGCGCGGCACCGGCAAAACAGACAGGCTGGCCATGATACGGCAGTGAAGCGATTGCGCAAATGAAAGCGCCCTGCACGAGGCAGGGCGCTTGAATTAGAGGCCCGCATGTGCGGGCGCGTGGGGTCGCTAGTCCTTTAGCTGTCTCGATACTGAGCCAGCGCTTGTGAAAAAAGTGTGAAGTCCATGTGGACGTTTCATCAGCGTACCCAGCTTTCGACGGTGGCAGCGCCGTACTCTTCTTTCCAGGCTTTCAGCCCGCGGTGGTTGCCGCCTTTGGTCTCGATCAACTCGCCCGTGTGTGGGTTTTCATAGACCTTGACCACGCGTGGGCGGCGCTGTTGTTTGGGGGCTGCGGCAGCAGGGCGGGTGGCAGCCTTGGGGTCGAGGATGGCGATGATATCGCGCAGACCCTTGTCATAGCTTTTCATCAGGCCGACTAGTTTCTGCTCGAATTCGATTTCGCGTTTGAGGCCGGCATCCTTTTTCAGCGCTTCCAGTTGAGCCATTTGTTCCTGAAGCGCTTTTTCGGCAGCACGAAACTCTGCAAGTCTGGACACTGTAATCACTCCTGTACGTCTTTCGTGGCAGGGCGTGACGAACATTGAAGAAGAACAAAACGCCGGCCACGGGGGTGGGTTCCGCTGTTCGCTGATATCGAGTGTAGTCATTCATCGCTACTGGGTAAACTGCAAACTTTTTATAAGTAAGCACGGAACTTTACGGGTTTTTCATGCGCCAGTTTGTGACGACTTCGACGGGGCTGTCGAATGGCTCTAGACCAAGGTCCAATAGCCCGGAATAGAGCCTTTGAGCGATCATTTCAGATGATGCTCGGCCATTGTTCGAGCGTGTCGCAGTACCGCAGCAGGTGTTTGCTGCAGGTTGTTTTTCGCCTTTCTTTCTGGATATTTCCTCGCATGTTTGCCCCCCTCCCTCACGCCCCTGGGCGCCGTGTTGCCGGCCTGTTCCTTTTGTGTGCCGGCGTCAATGCCCAGGCCGCCGGTTTTCTTGAAGACAGCAGCGCCAAGGTCGAAGCGCGCAATGTCTACTTCAACCGGGATTTCCGTGACGGCCATAGCAGTTCCAGCCAGGGCGCGTCCAAGCGCGAAGAGTGGGCGCAAGGCTTTATTCTCAATGTTCAGTCGGGTTATACCCAAGGGCCGGTAGGGTTTGGCGTGGATGCGCTGGGCATGGTCGGCTTCAAACTCGATTCCAGCCCCGCGGACAGTAACAGCGGCCTGTTGCCGTCGTCTGGCCATGATCCACGGCACTCGGCCGATCAATACGCGAAGATGGGCTTGGCGGCCAAGGTCAAGGTGTCGAGCACCGTGCTCAAATACGGCTCGATGATGCCGGATGTACCGTTGCTCAAGTACAACGATGGGCGTTTGTTGCCGACGATGTTCCATGGCGCGATGCTCACCTCCGAAGAAGTGCGTGACCTGAAGTTCACCCTGGCCCGCCTGGACAAGTACACCGCGCGTGATTCCACCGATCGCCAGGACATTCGCGTGCACTGCAAGAACAAGCGCTATGCCTGCGACATCGAAGCCGACCACTTCGACCTGGCAGGCCTCGATTACCGTTTCAATGACCGCGTGAGCGCTCAGTATCAAGTGGCCAAGCTTGAAAACATCTATCGCCAGCACTTCCTTGGTCTGGTGGCCAGCCAACCGTTGGCGGTAGGTAGCCTGTCGGCCGACTTGCGCGTGATCAAGAGCGACGACATCGGCAATGCCCGCGCCGGTGACATCGACCACCGCGCCTTCAGTGGCATGCTCGGCTACAGCCTGGGCGGCCATAAGGTCAGCGCCGGCTGGCAGCGCATGTACGGTGAAAGCGCCATGCCTTACCTGGATGGCAGCAACCCGTACCTGGTCAACTACGCCCAGGTCAACGACTTTGCCGCCGCCCAGGAGCGTTCCTGGCAGTTGCGCTACGACTATGACTTCAAGGCACTGGGTGTGCCTGGCCTGACCTTCTTCACCCGTTACATCAATGGCGACCACATCAAGGTCCCGGGTAGCAACGCCGAAGGCAAGGAATGGGAACGCGACACCGAGTTCAAGTACCAGGTGCAAAGTGGCACGTTCAAAGACGTCAGTGTGCGCCTACGTAATTCCACCTACCGCAGCAACTATGAGAAGTGGGCGCGTGATATGGATGAGACTCGCGTCATTGTAAGTTACAGTTTTTCTGTGTGGTGATATACGTGAGCCCAGGACTGTATGACCTGGGCTCACCCCGCAGGGCTGATGGTTGTCCTTGCGCCGTTAGCGCACAGAGCTGTAGGTTCGCTCAGGTGCCACAGCCGTGAAACAAATCTTTCAGATCAAAGGTGGCATCCCGCCCATCCACAAGTCCGGCGGATTGATAACGTACATGAATACGCGTGTTCATGACGTCGTCTGGCTCCAGAAATTGAATTTCACGAGAGCGACTTCCTTGAGCTGCGCCTCTAAGCTCACGGATGTAATTGCCTTGAAGCGTCCAAAGCGTGACACGGAACCAGTAGTTGCCCGGCGCATAGTTAGGGTAGGGCGGGCTCCATTTGACGTGGAGGCTATTGTTGGGGGCGCCGGGTTCCCCTAGGCTCACATAACATAGGTCTTTCGGCGACAAAAGCGCATTCAAGGTAGCTGCTGTGCCGTCGTACGTCTTGACGGGGGTAGCACTGCCACTGTCATACACTCGAATGTTGTAGTTGTAGCGTGTGTAGGGCGTCAGGTTCTCAATGGTTACCTTTTTTCTGTTGTCGGAGCGCACGTACGGCTGTCCATCAATCGAAACTTCGAAATGGGAGATGTCGCGGTCCCGTACATGAAGTAACGGTAATGTGAAGTCTAGCGATTCGGGCCAGGGTAAAATGGCCGGCTCTGGTACGTAGAATCTAATAGGGATTGTCAAAAGGGGGGATGGCAGCAGGGTATTATCCTTTGCCTGCTTAACCGTGAACGCATTGGCTTGAGGGTCAGCTTCACCGACCAAAAAGGTTTTATAAATAGGGGACCCAGAGTCCAAAACAGGCACATCACCAATCTTGCCTCGCAAGGCAAGCTCGTGTGTATGGCCCATGAAGATGGCCAGCACCTTGTATTTGTTCACCATTTCCTGGAACCGCGCTCGCTCTGCTGCGCTTCCCCAGTCGTTGTCTTCGGGGTGTCGATGCATGTTGATAATAATCAACTTGCCGGCTTCGTCAGCAATTTTTAGCTGGCTCTCCAACCAATCGAGAGAGGGTTTGATGTGAACGGTTTTATCCTCATAGTTAAACCAGCCGCTAAAGCTTTTTCTATACGCAAAATGGTTGTGTAGTTGAATGAACGCGAAATCTCCGAACGTTTTTCTGTAGGCCATGCTGCCGTGATATTTTTGCCAGGTAGGACTGTCATCGCCTTCTTGGTACTGGTCAAAAGCGTCCACATTCCAGCGCTTTATATCTTCGGTCAAGTGGGTGACGACGGAGAGCATGGCGCATTCATTGAGGCCGCAACTGTCGACGTTATTTTCATAGTCATGATTGCCCAGTCCATAATAAGTGCCAGGCAGCATCCGACCCTTCATGATGTTCCACTGGTACCGGTGGCCAAACTCAGTCACGTCGCCGTTGAGTATGATCGGTATGCCACCCCCATAGGCGTCTCGATAGGCCGTGATGGCAGCATTCTGCGCATCCAGAAGGGGTAACGACTCCCCCGGGTAGTCAGCACCGCTGGGCGAGCGTGGGTATTGAGTGTCTGATTGGAAAACGAAGCGTTGCGTTACGGTGTCGACTTCTGCAAGCGCACAATTATTAAGATACCCTGACAACAATAGGGTGCTTAGAAATACACGAGCGAGGGGGACTCGGCGTTTTTTTAGACTGAGCATATTTTAATCTCTTCGCGGAAGGTAGGCGAATGGTGAGTGCGCAGTCTGATAAAAGCCTGAGCCCTTTATAACTAGGAGTTGTAAGGGTTGACAGATTAGAAATTCTAATGATGGGTAGGGTGATTGGCGGTCGAATATTCAACAAGAAACAGGTCAAGACGATGAATACGATTTTATTAGTAGGAATCGGCGCCGGTGACCCGCGCCAAATTACCCTTGAAGCGGTCGAAGCGCTCAGGCGAGCAACGGTTTTCTTCGTGCTTGATAAGGGCGGGGAGCGGCACGCGTTGGCTCGAGCCCGCAAGGCCTTGGTCGACCACTACGTGCAGCCCGGCAGTTACCGGTGGGTGCAAGTCGAAGATCCCTTTCGTGATGCAGATGCTATGGACTATGTCGCCGCCGTACAGGACTGGCACGTCCGTCGGGCGAGTCTGTATTCACGCCTATTGAGCGAGGCGCTGGGCCCCGATGATGTTGGCGCCTTTCTTCTCTGGGGCGACCCGAGCCTGTATGACAGTACGTTGAGAATTCTTGAAAGGGTTCGGGAGCTCGGTGTGCGCGTACAGGTGGAGATTATCCCTGGCATCAGCAGCGTCCAGGCCCTGGCGGCCCGCCACCAAGTACCGCTCAATCGCATCGGTGAGCCGCTGACTGTACTGCCTGGGCGTCGCCTTGCCGAACAGCAGCGCATCGACAACATAGTGGTGATGCTCGACGGGCAGTGCGCGTTTGCCTCGTTGGATGACCCGGGTTTGATGATTTACTGGGGGGCTTACCTGGGCACCGCAGATGAGGTGCTGATTGCCGGGCCATTGCAAGCGGTGAAGGCGCAGATTCTGCAAGTGCGAGAGGAGGCGAGGACGCGCAAGGGGTGGATCATGGACACGTATCTGTTACGCCGCGAGCTGTAGCTGGCTGCAGCCCCACAGTCGTTAAAGACCTGTGGGAGCAACTGTCTGGTGGTGCTTGCGCCGGCCTTATCGCTGGCAAGCCAGCTCCCACAGGTGCGGCGCTAGCCTTTCAGGCTACACAGTTCGGGTGGGAGCGGGCTTGCCCGCGAAAGCCGCCACGTGGGCATCAGACCGTACCCAGTATGTCCACCACCTTGTTGCGCAATTGCTCGATGCTGAACGGCTTGCCAATCAGGTGCATGCCTTCCGGTACGTTTACGTTCTCGGCATAACCGCTGGCAAACAACACCGGCAGCAGTGGACGAAGTTCGCGTGCGCGTTGCGCCAGCACTTCGCCGCGCATGTCCGGCAGGCCCACGTCTGTCATCATCAGCGCCAAAGTCTGCGCAGGGTCTTCGAGCACCCGCAGTGCTGCGGCGGCGTCTTCCGCTTCGATGACCGTGTAGCCCAACTCGTCGAGCACTTCGACCATCAGCATGCGTACGATGTCGTCGTCTTCGACTACCAGAAGATGCATGGTTTGGATCCTGTGAAAATGAATGTCTTTATTCTGTACGCCGGTCGACGGCAGAAGTTCCCGAGGATACCGATCCCTGCAATCAGATGGAACGATTCGCGCCTGCAACCTTCAAATGCTGGCTAAATGCCCTGCCAGAGCCAGCAAAGCTGGTTAGACTCGCTATTACCGGTGAGCGCGGCGGCAGACAATTATAACGGTCTTGGTGCCACACTTTTTCATGGATTCTTTTCGCTCGGGCGTTTTCAGATGATTCAAGTAGCCTCGATTGACCAGCAAAGCTTTCGCAAGCTGCTGAGTCGCAACATCGGCCTGCCCCTTGGGGTCGGCCTGCTGGGCGCAGTGGCGTTCGTCGCGGTGATCAACTACCTGCTCTCGGCCATGCAGTGGGTCGAGCATACGGACCGGGTGATCGGCAATGCCAACGAAACGGTCAAGCTGTCGATCGACATGGAAACCGGCATGCGCGGCTTCCTGATCACCGGCGACGAACGCTTTCTCGACCCCTACGAGGTGGCCAAGCCGAAAATTCTCGGCAGCCTGCAGAGCTTGCGCGGCATGGTCGAGGACAACCCGCAGCAGGTTGACCGTATCGATCGGCTGTTGGCCCTGCAAAAGGCCTGGAATGACTTCGGCAGCGAGATGATTACCCTGCGCCGCAGCGAGGGCAATTACCAGGCATCGATCGGCAATGGGCGCGGCAAGCGCATCACCGATGAAATCCGCAAGGAATTCGAAGGCCTGATCGACACTGAGCAGCAACTGCGCATGGCCCGTAACGAGAAGGTCAGTTCGGTCACCGTGACCGCGATCTCGGCCTTCGTACTGTTCATCGTCGGCCTCAGCGCCTTGCTGGCCTACCTCGGGCGCCGGGACCTGCTGGCGCTGTCGAGCAGCTATGACGAAAACCTGCAGGCCCAGCAGCGTGCGGCCGAGCGCCTGGAGCACCAGGCCTGGTTGCGTAATGGCCAGACCCAGTTGGCCCAGCAGGTGCTCGGGCAGCTGACCCTGCCCATGCTGGGCGACAATATCCTGCGCTTCTTTGCTACGTACTTGGGCAGCGTGGTTGGCGCGGTGTATGCGCGCGACGAACATGGCCGCCTGGTGCGCGTGGCCACCTATGGCCTGAGCGCCGAAGAGCAGGCCCGTGAGCAGATCAAAGGCGACCACGATGGCCTGTTGGCCCAGGCCGTGCGCGAAGGCCGGCTGTTGTGCCTCGACGACCTGCCCGAAGACTACTACCGCCTGAGCTCGGGCCTCGGCAATGGCTTGCCGCGCAGTGCATTGCTGATGCCCGCCACCGATGATGGGCAGATCAATGGTGTGATCGAGCTGGGCTTCCTGCGCCCCTTGCAGCCGCGCGATGAAGAGCTGATGGAGCGGGTCGGCGGCAACCTTGGCATGTCCATCGAGAGTGCGCGTTATCGCCAGCGCCTGCAGGAAGTGCTGGCCGAGACCCAGCAGTTGAACGAAGAGCTGCAAGTGCAGCAGGAAGAGCTGAAAACCGCCAACGAAGAACTCGAAGAGCAATCACGGGTGCTCAAGGAATCCCAGGCCCACCTGGAAACCCAGCAGGCCGAGCTTGAACAGACCAACGAACAACTGTCCGAGCGCACCGACGCCCTGGACCGCAAGAACGATGAGCTCAGCCAGGCCCAGCAAGAGTTGCAGGCCCGCGCCGACGACCTGCAGCGTTCGAGCAAGTACAAGTCTGAGTTCCTCGCCAACATGTCCCACGAGCTGCGCACGCCGCTGAACAGCTCGTTGATCCTGGCCAAGTTGCTGGCCGAGAACGGCGAAGGCAACCTTAGCGCCGAGCAGGTCAAGTTCGCCGAATCGATCTACTCGGCGGGCAATGACCTGCTGAACCTGATCAACGACATTCTCGACATCGCCAAGGTCGAAGCCGGCAAGCTCGAAGTGCGCCCTGAGACCACCCAGCTGGAGCGCCTGGTCGAAGGCCTGCGCGGCATGTTCCTGCCGCTGGCCGAGCACAAAGGCCTGGCCTTCGAGGTCAAGGTCGAGCCGCAGGTGCCAGTGACGCTG
This sequence comes from Pseudomonas sp. ITEM 17296, assembly GCF_028895205.1. NCBI lineage: Bacteria > Pseudomonadati > Pseudomonadota > Gammaproteobacteria > Pseudomonadales > Pseudomonadaceae > Pseudomonas > Pseudomonas sp. ITEM 17296. The sequence goes on from NZ_WJRS01000042.1 coordinate 32,807, forward strand.
TTCACCGACCGTCAACGGCTGGAGCAGATCCTCAAGAACCTGCTGTCCAACGCCATCAAGTTCACCGACCACGGCCAGGTCAGCATGACCATCAGCCACCAGGCGGGTACCGGCATCATCTTCGCCGTCCGTGACTCTGGTATCGGCATTGCCGCCGACCAGCAGCAGGCGATCTTCGGCGCCTTCCACCAGGTCGACGGCAGCAGCAACCGGCGTTATGGCGGCACCGGCCTGGGCCTGTCGATTTCGCGTGACCTGGCGCACCTGCTGGGCGGGCAGATCAACGTTGAGAGCAACCCGGGGCAGGGCAGCGTGTTCAGCCTGGTCATGCCCGAACGCTACGAACATGAGGGCGAGGAAGTCGAGGCCCTGAGCCTGCGCCCTGCGGTAGACACTCTGCCGCCAGCGCCCAAGGCGTCCAACGCCGTGGCGCCGAAACTGCCGGCACCGACCTTCGCCGATGACCGCGAGCGGGCCCCCTTCAATAACCGCTGCATCCTGGTGATCGAGGACGAGCCGAACTTCGCCCGCATCCTCTTCGACCTGGCCCACGAGCTGGGTTACAGCTGCCTGGTGGCGCATGGCGCCGACGAGGGCTTTGCGCTGGCGTCCCAGTACATCCCCGATGCCATCCTGCTGGACATGCGCCTGCCCGATCATTCTGGCCTCACCGTGCTGCAGCGCCTCAAGGAGCTGGCCGGCACGCGGCACATCCCGGTGCACATCATTTCGGTGGAGGATCGCGTCGAAGCAGCCATGCACATGGGCGCCGTGGGCTACGCGGTCAAGCCGGCCAGCCGCGAAGAACTCAAGGAAGTGTTCGCCCGCCTGGAAGCCAAGCTGACCCAAAAGCTCAAGCACATCCTGCTGGTGGAGGACGACGACCTGCAGCGCGAAAGCATCGCCCGCCTGATCGGCGATGACGATGTCGAGATCACCGCCGTGGCCATGGCCCAGGACGCCTTGGCGCTGCTGCGCGAGAACATCTACGACTGCATGATCATCGACCTCAAGCTGCCCGACATGCTCGGCAACGAGCTGCTCAAGCGCATGACTGCCGAGGACATCCGCTCATTCCCGCCGGTGATCGTCTACACCGGGCGCAACCTCACCCGCGAAGAAGAAACCGACCTGCTCAAGTATTCGCGCTCGATCATCATCAAGGGCGCCCGTTCGCCGGAGCGCCTGCTCGACGAAGTGACACTGTTCCTGCACAAAGTCGAATCGCAGTTGTCCCATGAGCGCCAGCGCATGCTCAAGACCGCGCGCAGCCGCGACAAGGTCTTCGAGGGGCGCAAAGTGCTGCTAGTGGATGACGATGTGCGTAATATCTTCGCCCTCACCAGTGCCCTGGAGCACAAGGGCGCCATCGTCGAGATCGGCCGTAACGGGCGTGAAGCCATCGAGCGCCTGGAGCAGCATGACGACATCGACCTGGTGCTGATGGATGTGATGATGCCGGAGATGGACGGCTTCGAGGCTACCCGGCTGATCCGCCAGCAACCGCGCTGGCGCAAGCTGCCGATCATCGCCGTGACCGCCAAGGCGATGAAGGATGACCAGCAGCGTTGCCTGCAGGCTGGCGCCAATGATTACCTGGCCAAACCGATCGACCTGGACCGCCTGTTCTCGTTGATCCGTGTATGGCTGCCGCAACTGGAGCGAATTTGACTAGCGAGCGCAACACCGACATCGAGATCCGGCTGCTGATCGAGGCGATCTACCTCAAGTACAGCTACGATTTCCGCAACTACTCCGGCGCTTCGATCAAGCGCCGGATCCTGCATGCCCTGCGCCAGTTCGACTGCCTGACGGTGTCGGCGTTGCAAGAGCGGGTGCTGCACGACCCGGGCATGTTCATGCAGTTGCTGCAGTTCCTGACGATCCCGGTCAGCGAGATGTTCCGCGACCCGAGCCACTTCCTGGCCCTGCGCAATGAAGTGGTGCCGCTGTTGCGGACCTGGCCGTCGATCAAGATCTGGGTCGCGGGCTGCAGCACCGGTGAAGAGGTGTACTCGATGGCCATCCTGCTGCGTGAGGAAGGCCTGCTTGAGCGCACCATCATTTATGCAACCGACATCAACCCGCATTCGCTGGACCGGGCCAAGCAGGGTATCTACTCGATGCAAAGCATGCGCGAGTATGAAGAAAACTACCGCCTGGCCGGTGGCCGCCGTGACTTTGCCGAGTACTACACCGCTGCCTATGGCAACGCCATCATGGACAGCAGCCTGCGCGACAACGTGACCTTCGCCGACCACAGCCTGGCCACCGACAGCGTGTTCTCCGAGACTCAGCTGGTGTCGTGCCGCAATGTGCTGATCTACTTCAACAAAGACCTGCAAGACCGGGCCTTGGGCCTGTTTCATGAATCCCTCTGCCACCGGGGCTTCCTGGTGTTGGGCAGCAAGGAGTCGGTAGACTTTTCGGCCTACAGCCAGCGCTTCGAGCCGCTGGTGAAGCCGGAACGGATCTACCGTAAGACATGAACGGCGCACGGGCAGTGGTGATGGGGGCCTCGGCTGGCGGGGTGGCGGCCTTGTTCCAAGTGCTCGGTGCGCTGCCGTCGGCCTTCGCCATCCCGGTGCTGTGCGTGCTGCACTTGCCGGACGGGCGACACAGCCAGCTGGCCGAAGTGCTGCAAAGGCGGCTGCAGCGCCCCGTGCGCGAGGCCAGTGACAAGGAACGGATCAGCGCTGGGATGATCTACGTTGCTGGGCCGGGGTACCACCTCTCGGTGGAGCGTGACCTGACGCTGTCGTTGAGCCAGGAAGCGCCGGTGCACTTCTCGCGCCCGGCCATCGACTTCCTGTTCATGTCGGCGTCCGATGCCTACGGCGCCAGCCTGCTTGGCGTGCTGCTGACCGGTGCCAATGAGGATGGCGCCGCGGGCCTGGCCTACATCAACAACAACGGGGGCCGCACGATTGTTCAGGACCCCCGCGACGCACAGGTCGCGCTGATGCCGGAAGCCGCCTTGGCCCTGCACCAGCCCGACCATATCCTTACTCTGAGTGGTATCGGGCAATTGCTCGCGACCCTGGAAACAAGCGCATGCTAAGCCACACCATCGCCAAACTGCTGATCGTCGACGACCTGCCGGAAAACCTGCTGGCGCTCGATGCCCTGATCCAGGGCGAAGACCGCGAGGTGCACCAGGCCCAGTCTGCGGAAGCGGCGTTGTCGCTGCTGCTGGAGCACGAATTTGCCCTGGCCATCCTCGATGTGCAAATGCCAGGCATGAATGGTTTCGAGCTGGCCGAGTTGATGCGCGGCACGGAAAAGACCAAGAACATTCCCATCGTGTTCGTCAGTGCGGCGGGGCGCGAGATGAATTATGCCTTCAAGGGCTATGAAAGCGGGGCCGTGGACTTTTTGCACAAGCCGCTCGACACCTTGGCAGTGAAGAGCAAGGTCTCGGTGTTCGTCGACCTGTTCCGCCAGCGCAAGGTGCTTGGTCGGCAACTGGAAGCCCTGGAGCGTAGCCGTCAGGAGCAGGAGGTGCTGCTGGGCCAGTTGGAACTGGCGCGGTGCGAGCTGGAGCATGCAGTGCGCATGCGCGACGACTTCATGTCGATCGTCTCCCACGAGGTGCGTACGCCACTCAATGGCCTGATTCTGGAAACCCAGCTGCGCAAGATGCACCTGGCACGGGGCAACCTGGAGGCCTTCAGCGCAGACAAGCTGCAGGCCATGGTCGAGCGTGACGAGCGGCAGATCAACAGCCTGATCCGGCTGATTGAAGACATGCTGGACGTCTCGCGCATCCGCACCGGCAAGTTGTCGCTGCGGCCCAGGGTGTTCGATATCGGCCAACTGGTGCGCGGCCTGGTGGAAAACTTCAGCGCCCAGGCCACCGCGCTGGAAACCAATATCGCGCTGCAACGTTGTGAAACGTTGCAGGGTGAGTGGGACGAATTTCGGATTGAACAAGTGGTGGCCAACCTGTTGTCCAATGCCTTGCGTTACGGTGAACGAAAACCGGTGCAGGTGCGGGTGTTCGCTGAGGACGGCATGGCCTGGGTGCAGGTGCAGGATCACGGCATTGGCATCAGCGCCGTCAACCAGCAGCGCATTTTCCAGCAGTTCGAGCGGGTCGCAGCACACCAGGCCAGCGGCGGGCTGGGGTTGGGGCTGTACATCTCCGAGCAGATCGTCCAGGCCCACGGCGGGCGGATTCTGGTGGACAGCGAGGAAGGCGAGGGCGCCACATTCACGTTGCAATTGCCGCTGGCAACGTTCAAAGAACAAAACGACCAGGCGCGGGCAACCTCTGCGTAAGCCTGGGGTCAGATGGCCAACTGTAAGAATTTCAAGGCGTTATCATGAGTGAAGATGCACAAGATGTGGTGCTGGTGGTCGAGGACGAGCCGGCGATTCGGATGATTTTGCGCGACTACCTGGCCGGCGAGGGGTATCACGTGCTGGTGGCCGAAGACGGTGAGCAGGCGTTCAAGATCCTGGCGAGCAAGCCGCACCTGGACCTGATGGTCACCGATTTTCGATTGCCAGGGGGCATCTCTGGGGTGGATATCGCCGAGCCCGCGGTAAAACTGCGGCCGGAGCTGAAGGTGATTTTCATCAGTGGCTACCCGGCCGAGATTCTCGAATCGGGCAGCCCGATCACGCGCAAGGCGCCGATCCTGGCCAAGCCGTTCGACCTGGATACCCTGCACGAGCAGATCCAGGCCCTGTTGCGCTG
>NZ_WJRS01000043.1:0-33719 GCF_028895205.1 Pseudomonas sp. ITEM 17296
CCCCTTGGAGCAGCCTTGTGCTGCGAAGAGGCCGGTGCCAGCACAATCAATCTTCGTTGCTGCCACTGGCGTCTTCGCAGCACAAGGCTGCTCCTACAGGTCCGTGCTGACCGACGGGATAACCGCCTTAAATATGCGGCGGCTCATAGGCATTCAGCTGCTCCACAAACCGCCAATGGCTCTTCTTGTCAAACCCCATCCAGCGCTTCAGGCGGATGTCCCAGCGCATGTGATGGTTGGCAATCCACGGCAGGGCAAACAGGTGCGCCCCGCGCCAAGGGATGAACGGGTTGCGCCGCAAGCTGGCGTAAATTTCTACCCGGTGGCTGGCCTGGTGGCTGGCGCAACGGGCGTGGAAGCCGGATGTATCGGCCACCACCAGGGTATTGGCGGGCACCGCAAAGCGGCGCGGCTGCGGCAGGCCGAGGGCTGCGAGGTCGGGGGTGTCGATACGGAACGAGCCCTCGCGGTGCATCTGTTCGGTCGAGCGGGCAGCGCCCAGGCTTTGCTGATACTCCCAGGCCAGGCGCTCGGGCGTCAGGCGGTGCGACCCCGGCACATAGCTGAACGGCCCCTGGTCGTCGGCCACGTCATCCAAGAATAACCACGCCTTGGCGGTGGGGTGGAAGGTGTCTGCGTGCAGGCGGGTTTGCGGGTCTTGGTCGGCATTTGCAGCATCGATGATGATCGACTGCAGCTGATAGGTAATGCCGCCCGTATTGGACGATGCATAGGCAATCAGGTCCCGTACCCCACGGTCCGCCACAAACGCCGCACTGGCCGGGTTGCTGGCCAGCACATCCTGATCAAGGCTGACCCGGCGGGTAACCGCACGCCCTTGGCGCATCTCCCAACCCGTGCTGCGCAAGGCACCCAACTCTGCGCGCAACGCCGCGAACTGGTCAGCGGGCAGGGCGTTTTCGCGGATGAAAAACCCGTTTTCCTCAAAATGCGCACGCTCGCCGGCATCCAGGCGCGATGCCAGGGCCTGGCGACGGTAGCTGGCCATGGCCATCGCCAATTGGCGTCGCTGCACATGCAGGCCAAGGGCGTTGAGCCGCGCACTGCCGAGCACCGGGTTGTTCTCGAACGATTTCGCGTGGGTGGCCAGTTGCATGCAATGCCAGGGGAGCGCCGCATAGCGGCCGATGTCCTTGATCGATACGGGCATGTTCTAGTCCTTTGATGGGGCCAGTGGCCGGCCGCAGCCGAGCATGGTCCGGGAGTAATTGAGCAGCGGCGCCACGCGCCGGTGTTCGGCCAACCGCGCAGGGCGCGGCATCGACAGGCAAGCGAGGGCGTGCCAGGCATCACAGGGCAAGTCTTGCTGAACGTCGGCATAGCTCGCATAGCGCATCAAGGCGCCGGCTACCAACTGGTCCAGGGTCAGGCGCCGGGTGCGGCGCGGCAGCGGCTGGTGGTCGTGGGTCAACCCCCAGCCGGCGTAGAACGGTGTGCCGTAAGTCACCACCGGCACGCCGCGCAGCAGCGCTTCGAAGCCAGCGGTGGAGCTCAAGGTGTGCAGCGCATCGACCTGGCCGTAGAGGCTGGCGATATCGACACCGCCCAACACCTGGTCAGCCAGGCCCGCCAGTAGTGCCGGGGCAACTTGACCTTGGCGCTTGCCGGCCTCGACGTCCGGGTGGGGTTTGTAGATGATCCAGGCGTCCGGCAACTGCGCGCGCACCCGTTGCAGCAGGCGCAGATTGCAGCCTGCGCCGCCGCCGCTGCACAGCGCCGAAGCGTCATCTTCGACCTGGCCGACCACCAGCACCCGTGTTTGGCCCGGCTGGCCCAGCAACGGCGGAATCGGCCCGCTGCGCAGGTTGAACTTGCTGGTGCCGCTGGCGACGATCTGCGCCCTTAACTGCGCGGCTTCGGCCAGGCTGGCGTCATCGAAGTCGGTATTGAGCAGCAGCCACTCCAGGTCACTGTCCGACGCGGCGTCATAGTGAATACCGCCACGGTCCAGCACCAACGACAGGGCCGGGCTGTTACTCACCCCCAACCCCGTGGACCGCATGAAGCCGTCCTCGACCCGCCAGATCGGCACCCCCTGCTGGCGCGCGCGTTCAGCCAGGCTGGCGGGCTCCCGCGCGGCCCACACCAGCAGCCGGCCGTTTTCTGCCGCCACCTGCTGCACCAGTTGCGGGCTATCCACGGTAAAGCGCAGCTGGCCCCAGCGGCTGGCAAAGAAGCGGCGAATGTTGTGCTGCTTGTGGCGCTTGACCCCCAGCACTGTGGTAGGCCCGGCAAATTCAGTGTCGCGTGCCTTTTTGCGCGCCAGCTGGCGAGCGACGGTCAGCGCATCGGTCAGCTGGCCGGTGAGTGGGTCGACATAGCGGCAATAACGGATGTACGCCGCCGCCACCAGTTGCTCCAGGCTCGGCCGCGCCTGGCGGCGGGGGATGGGCATGCGGTCGTCGGTCAGGCCCCAGCCAGCGTAAAACGGCAGCCCGAAGCAGGTCACCGCCACGCCCTGAATCAACGCCTCGAGCCCAGCCTGGCTGGTGCCCACATACACCCGCTGAGCCCGCTTGGCCAACGACGCCCACGCCACTGGTCGTGCCTCCAGCGGCACGCCCCGGGCTTGCGCGGCGGCCAGCAGGCAGCTGGGTTTCTGCCCGCCCAGGCAGTCCGGGTGAATACGCACCCGCACATCGGCATCAGGGTGCTCGGCCAAGGCGACATCGAGCATGCGCACGTAGTCCGCTTCGCACAAACCGCCACCGGGGATCGAATAGTCGCCCGCCGTCTGGTCGACCACCAGCACCAACGGCCGCTCACGGCCCAGCGGGTCGTCTGCGGGCAGGTCCTGGGCATTGTTGTACTTGCCGATGCCCGTGCTGCGCATCAGCGAGATCAGCGCGTGCGCGCACTCCAGCTCATGCTCGGTCAGCGCTTCGGGCTGTTGCAGGATGTTCTCGAGCAGCGAAGGCCGGTCTGCCAGGTAGTGAATACCTATCGGGTCGACCACCATCGACATCGGCGTGTCGCCTTCGATGCCCAGCGACGAAGACCGTAAAAAACCATCCTCCAGCGCGATATAAGGCAGCCCCCAGCGCTGGCACAACACGCGCGCCTGCGCAGAAGACTGTTTGTAGCCGATGCCGGCAATCGCCTTGAGCCCCTTCGGCGCCTTGCTACCCCGGCGCCAGAGCCAGAAGGGCGGGCCCTCGGGCCCAAGAAACTGCGGCAGGTGCAACACCTTCCAGGCAACCCACTGGGACATGATGCCGACCCAACCCGGGCCGTCCACCAGTGCTTGCAAGGTCACCGCTGCCGGCGCTTCAATACGGTTCATGGCACCCCCCGCCACATGCCACGCACCGGCGGGAACGGCACCCAACGCTTGCGGCGCAGGGCAAAGCCATTGTGCAGGTACAGCCGTTTGGCCCGTGGGTTGTTCAGCGGCACTTCCAGTTCGACCTGGGTAAAGCCCAGCTTGGCCGCATGCGTACAGCACGCCTGCACCAACGCCGCCCCCATGCCTTGCTGGCGAGCTGCTTTGCTCACGCGCAGCCCATACAACAAGAACGGGTAACGCCACTCGCGCAGCTCGCTCAGGCAAAACCCGGCAAAGCGCACCCAGCCACTGATTAGCCCGAACTCGCGAATGAACGGCCGCCAGTGCAACGCAAATGGCCCACGCCCGTCATGCTTCAAGGCGGCAAAACCCAGCGCCTGCTCGCCTTCGAAGGCCAGCAGCACGCGGTCCCAGTGAATGGCCCCGCCCAGCAGGCGATAGCGGCAAGCAGGGTTACCGATCAGAAACGCCAGCGAACCGCGCCCCTGGGTCAGCAACTGAGCCAAGGCAGGGTCTGCGGCACGCTCCGGCGCCAGGTCCGATCCCAGAACGATGCGCACCACGTTTTCAGGCTACCCCAGCCACGGCACTGTGCGCCGCTTGGCCCTGTGCGGGCGCCTGGGCGTGTGCCAGCAGTGCGCTGGACAGCTTGTGCACAGCGATGGGGCACGCTTGGCTGCCAGGCTGGCGCCGGTTGGACCAGATCAGGTAGTCAGTGTCGCCGGCCGGCGCGCCGACCGCCTGGTAAACCTCGGGCAGGATCGGTACATGGTCACCAAAGAAGCACAGCAGCGCCTCGTTGGGCTGGCTCAGTAACGTTTCGCGCAGCATGCCAAGCATGCGATCGGCATTGCCGATATGCCGCAGGTAAGGCGCCAGGTCTTGCATGCCCGGTTGCAGCGGGCGGTCGAACCAGGCCGGCAGCTCGTGCTCGGCCACGCTTTCCAGGTGCAGCGGCCCGTGGTTTTCCATGGTGACCGCGTGGATGAACAACGGCTGAGTACGCCCAGGCGCCTCCAGCAGTTCACGAATTTTCTGCGCCACCGCACAGTCGCCAATGAACGGCCCAGCCTTTTGCGAAGGGTTGAACGCGCGCACATCGATGAACTCATCGAAGCCCAACGCCGGCAGCACTTTATTGCGGCCGTAGAACCCCCCGTCATACGGGTGAATGCACACCGTGCGGTAGCCCAGCGCCTTCAGCCGCGAAGCGATGCTCGGCAAGCCCCGGCGCGCCAGTACGCGATAAGGGTTGAAACGGTGCACGCCAAGCCGCTCGGACGGGATGCCCGTGAGGTAGGCGAATTCGGTACGCACCGTGTTGGCCCCCCACGCCGCCACCTGCAGCTTGCCGCGCGCGAGCGCCTGGCTGGCCAGCACGTCATACTCGCCCAGCACCTCAGCCCGCACGCCAGGCCACAAGCCACGCACATCAAAGAACGACTCGCTCTGCACCGACACCAAGTCCGCCAGCCCATTCCCCGTGGGAGCGAGTTTACCCGCGAATGCGCCAGCCGCCCTGACACTACCCTCACAGTCAACCGGCGACCCCACTCCACCCCCATTCCCTGTGGGAGCGGGTTTACCCGCGAATGCGCCAGCCGCCCTGACACTACCCTCACAGTCAACCGGCGACCCCACCCCACCCCCATTCCCTGTGGGAGCGGGTTTACCCGCGAATGCGCCAGCCGCCCTAACACTGACCTCACAAGCAACCGGCGACCCCACCCCACCCCCATTCCCTGTGGGAGCGGGTTTACCCGCGAATGCACCAGCCGCCCTGACACTATCCTCACAAGCAAACGGCGACCCCAACCCAGCCTGATCAACCGGCGCCCGCGCTGCCCAAAAATACCGCCACAAACTAGCCGCCAACCCCCAGCCCCGCACATCGCGCTCAGCATCAAAGCTCGGCACCACCCGACGATGCCCCAACCGCAGCAACCCCAGGCCAATCACCACCGGCAGCAACGCCTCAACCCGCGCCCCCGGCACCTCGAAGCGCAACCCCGCCCACAGGTAAACCAGAAACCCGACCGCCAGCACTGCCGCTTTACCAAACCCAAAGAACGGCAAATACAACCGCGGAAACTTCACCGCATCGCTGAAGTACTCGAAATCCGCACACACAAACGGTTCGCGCAGCGAGTGGTACTTCGAGTTGCTCACCAGCACGATCAGCACCCACAGCAACAGCAGGTTCACGCCACTGAACAGCGGCCGCGCGGTCAGCGCATACAGCAACCCAAACCCCACGCACCACAACCCCACATGCAGCATCCAGCAGTCGGCCGGGCGGCGCAGGGCAGGGCGGGGTATCAACAAGCGTTCGACCAGCACGGTCAGCATCAGGCCGATCAACGCAACCGGCAGCAGAGAAACATCAATCACTGTACTTCAGCCCACGCAGGATCATCGAAGAAAGCCACTGCGGGATCAGCCCCAGCAGCCAGGTGCCCAGGTTGAGCGGGAACGGAAAACTGATACGCGCCTGGTTAGCAGCCAGCCCACGCTTGATGCGCTTGGCTGCTTTTTCGGCGGTCCACAAAAACGGCTTGGGCCCCGGCATTTCGAAGCACATCTTCGATTCCACGTAGCCCGGCACGATCACATTCACCTTCACCCCTTCCGGCGCCAGCCAATCGCGGATCGCTTCGCCATACACCCGAATCGCCGCCTTGCTGGCACTGTAGGTAGGCGTCACCGGCAGCCCACGCCAGCCCGCCAGCGAGCTGAACAGCGCAATCTGCCCATGGCCTCGGCTGCGCATGGCTGGCAGCGCTGCTTCCACAGTGGCCAGCGCCGCCATCACATTCACCTCCAGCAACGCCCGGCTGTCGTCCCAGCACTCGGCCTCGCCATTGGCGCCCACTGCCGTGTTGAGCCCGGCACCGACCAGCACCAAGTCCGGCTGATGCGCCTCGCTGACCCGCCGCACCATCGCCCGCAGGCCATCCAGGTCGCGCACGTCGATGGCTTCCAGCAGTACCTCGGCGCCCAAGGCGCGGCACTGCTCGGCCATCTCATCCAGGCGGTCCAGACGCCGGCCTTGCAGAATCAGCGTCACGCCCGGCGCGGCATAGGCAGGCGCCAGCGCGCCGCCGATGCCGCCGGTGGCGCCGGTGATGAGGATGCAGCGGGGTGAAGCGGTGTGGTTCATAGGTATTTTTCGATTCTTGAAGTTTTCGCCATCAGCACTTCGAGGCAATTGGTGACCGCCATGTCGATGCCGCAGCCGGTGTAGAAACCGCCGTTGACCTGGGTGGTGTGGATGACTGTGTTGCGAAAACGATGAAAGAGCTTGATGTCTGGCATGTCCGGGGATTGCCAGAAATCGGCCAGCGCGCCTTGGTGGGTCAGGCCGGGCATGGCGTAGATTGGGTCGGCCAGCGTGATGGTTGGGCGGCCGTGGAGGATGGCTGATGCGCCGGCGGTGCTGTTGACCGTGATCATGCCATTGATGTGCGAGAGCAGGGTTGGCATGTGCCCGCTTTCCATGAACTCGACCCGGTCGGCTACGTCGTATTCACGCGCCAGCGCCTCGGTGACGCGCCGATAGTTAACCAGCCCAGGCGTCAACGGGTGGTTCTTGACCAACAGGCGGGCATTGAACGGAGCGTTCAGCGAGAACGAGTCGATCACGTGCTCGATGACCTGGGTCATGTTCTCAAACGGCGAGTGATCGCGGATCTGCGCGTCGCTGTCCAGTTGCAGTGGTAGCAGGTAGGTGGGCTGGCGCTCAGAGGCGACGTCGGCGACTAGGGCGTCGTCGCGGCTGCGGGCGCGGAGGAGGCGTAGGCCTTGGCGGATGAAACCAGCGTATTCCACTGCGGCGTTGAAGGGCGCATGGGTGCGGTATTTCGGGTAGAACAGGGCGTTGAGCGCGCCGCCTGCATGATAAATCACATCATGTGCTGCGCGTGCCGTGAAGGACAGTTTGAATGACTTGCCGTTTTGGTAGCGCGGGATGTATTTGCCCACTTCGCGGTACCACTCCGGGTCCCGCGGCAAGCGTGAATTATTGTTAACACCATCACGTTCCAGGGTGATCCAGTAAGGGCGGAAGTAGCCTTCCTCGAACACGTGCACGCGGATACCTTGCAGGCGAGCAAGCTTTATCGCCACTTGGTGCACTGGACGGCAGTCGCCAAAAAGTACCAGGTCGGTAATGTCTAAATCCCGAAAAACCTGAGAGTAGTAGCCCTCCAGCTCTCCCGTTTGCAGCCCGCAGCGGCGGCGCGAACCCGAGCTGTAAAGTACATCACCGACGTTGAAACTTATGCTGTGTACGCGCTGGTCAATCGCTCTAAGCCCTTGGGCTAGTCGACTGAAGAAGGGCGAGCTGACACTTTGCAAAAACAAAAAATTGTTACGCGGAATCCCTAATAGCGGACGACGCGTCGGTTCGACGATCAGTTGGCCGGGCGCTTCCTGCCCAGCAAACTGCTCAACCGTCGTTTCAAATCCTGCCATTTAGAAGTTGCTCCGGGCTGCGGTAATGCATGCCAATGTTGTAATTCGTAGAGAGTCTGTTCGGCTGTGGTAAAACGATTGGTTACCAGGCTCACATACGTGGGATAAAGCAACAGCGTGGCCGCTACCAATTCATCCAAGGTCACGGGACGACAGCGTCGGCGCCGAACTTGGTCATCCAATTCATGATCAACAGTCAACCCCCAGCCCGCGTAAAAAGGCTGGCCGTAAGTGGTAACCGGTACCCCGCGCAGCAGTGCTTCAAAGCCTGATTGCGAAGTAAGAACATGAACTTCGTCCACCACTGCAAGCAATTGTTGCAAGGGGGTGTCGCCGATCACCTCGTCGCACCAGTGAACCGTCTGAGCTTCATCGCTGCCGCTCGAGCGGGTACCTGCGAGTACCTCTGGGTGAGGTTTGTAAAGCACCCACGCCTGAGGGTTTTTCTCGCGTACGGCGCGCAGTAATTGCAAATTGGTGAAAATGCTGGTGCCGCCGAAGCGGATAGAGGCATCACCTTCGACCTGTCCAGTAACGAGAATGACTGTTTGTGCGTCTGGTGGCCGTTGCCAGGGCTTTCCGGGAAGGTTGTATTTGGTAAGCCCCGCGTTGCAGATTGACTCGCGTAGCGCTTGCGCGCGGGTTAGCAGTGCGGCCTCGAAATTACCGCTAGCTAACATGTGTTCAAGGCGTGATGGCCGTGTGGCGTCGTAATAAATCCCCACATCATCGACTATCCACGAAAGCGGGCGTGCCTTGCCAGCGCCCAAGCCGACAGACCGTAAAAAGCCGTCCTCCACGCGATGGACTGGATAGGGATGATTCAATAACTCTGCATCATGTTTGCATCCCCAAGCCACCACTGGCATTGAGGGGGATGCGCGCTTTTTAGGTTTGACGAACCGAATTGCACTGCCGCTGAAAAAGAGCGCTGCTAATGGTTCTTTCCAGCGACTGAACCCGCATACCTGCACGGAAGCTGGCAGCAAGCTGCGGTGGCGGCGTTGCAGCCCCAACCATTCGATCAAGGACTCTGGCGTGCACGGAATGCCCCGTTCCGGGCAGACGTAGCGCGGATAGCGCACCAGGCTGGCATGAATCAACTGGGTAAGGCACACCGGAGTGCGTCGCGCTGGTGCCGGCAGGCGATCTTCAGTCAAGCCCCACCCTGCATAAAATGGCATACCCCAAGTGTGGACCTTTACATCCCATAACAAAGCATCAAACCCCAACTGGGATGTCATCACGTAAACCGCACGCATCTTGGGCAAAAGCTCGGCTGGATGTGTGTGTTGGGTCAGGATCTTCACACGCGGCAGCTTTGCTACCATAGCCAAGTCGAAATGTCCCATCTTGCGCCGAGCCAGTACGTCAGGATGTATTTTGAGAAGAACAGTGCTGTCGGGGTAACGGGCCAGAGCCGCACGGAGCATCGCCGCGAAATCACCAGCTGTTGCGCCTTGCAACGAAGCATCGCCCAAAGTCTGGTCTGCCACCAGCACACAGTTCTCTGGTAGAGCAGGCTGCTCAATGCGCGCATCGTTGTACTTGGAGATGCGCTGATCCTGCCACAGCGCTTTCAGCGCCGTAGCACGTTGATGCTGGTCTGCTGTCAGCGGTTCTGTAATCAACTGCTCCAATCGCGAGGGCTGGCTGGCATCGTAATAAATCCCTACGTCATCGACGATTAAGGACAGCGGTGGTTCCTCTGCACCTAGCCCCACAGAGCGGACAAAACCGTCTTCTAGGGTTAGCACTGGCTTACCTGCCTTGTACGCCTCGGCCATGGCCAGATGAGCGCTCGGTTTACGTCCCCATGCCATCACCCAGTCGGTCGCTTGAACGTCACCCACAGCTCCGTTCTGCAGCTCGAAATCGGGCAGTAGAGAAGGTAAGGTGGTGATCTGCTGAGCCCCTTTGGACAGGATCAGCAAGCGTTGGCGAGGCAAAGCATCATCCATAAACGTGTAGCGGCGTTCCGGTGCCGGGACAGCTAAGGTCAGAAGGCCTTATGAATCCAGTGGGCGATTTTAAGCGGCGAATCTTAATACAGATTCAGGTTTTTGGGATGGCCTCCCAGAAAAAATACGACAGAAATCTCCAAGATTTCACCATTTTTCGGAGGGTGATATCATAGTGATATCTAATTAAAGCAGGGTGAGTAAGTGTTCACATTTTTCTAGGAGCAATGGCAAGGTTCCTAAGGTGCGGTGTTCACAGATGTTTTCAGGGCGCAGCGTGTGATACAGAGCTGTCAACAGGAACACGTAGCGCAAATTACGAAGGGCCTCTTCGTGTGAGTACTGGGTTGGCAGACCTGCGAGGTACCCCTCTATGAATTGAGCCTCTGCCGAGAGGAATACCGCTAGGTCTTTCCTCCTGAAGAGGCTGCCCAGGTACGCCCCACCATCAAAACCTATGCGTCCAACCTTAACCTCGCTCCAATCGATCAGGTGCAAGTGGCCTCGGTTTACGAACAGGTTCTTACGTAGGTAATCCATATGACTAATGCACCGCTGGCTGCTTCGTGCTTGCTTAGCTAAGCGTTTGGTCAGGGGTACGAAAGCTTTGAGCCTATCAGCGATTCCTAAGAACATCCGGTCTTCATGTGCCAGTCCCGCGAAACTGTCTAAATAGCGAGCGAAGTTAAAGCGCGGGCGCAGCAAAAACCAAGGCTGAAAGAAGTCCATGCTCCAAAGCAATGGCTTTTCCCGCCCTGGCCGGGAGCGTAGATATTGATGGCTGAGGTGCTCCTGCTCTGCAATGCAATGGCCCAAATATCTGGCAATCGCCTGCATTCGCGGGGGCTTACCGCGCACATACGTCGTGAAAATAATGCTTTCCCAAGGCGTTTCTATTACGCCAAGACAGGGCGGGTGACGGAAGCGCTTCGATTCAGAAAGCATACCCTGTGCCCGGTAAAAACGCGCCTCTTGGCTACTTAAGAATCCAATTTTGCGAATCGATTTTTCGACGAGATCTACCTGCTGGCCAGTCGTTGGGTCAATTAAGCGGTGGTGTCGGACATAGTTGACGAAGGAGGCATTGAAAGGCAGTTCGCGGCTCCGGATGATCAGGGGTTGATCACGCCACCCGGGGGTCAAGGCACGTAAGTGGTCCTCGAGCGCGGCGCGCCGCCAGCGAAATAAGATTTTTTGCTCTGCGGTGGAAGTCATAACATTTTGGTAGGCAGCGCCTTGGATTCATTCGGGTAGCTATTTGGGGGCGTAATGCTGCGCCATCCCCGAAGGTCCTACAACCAAAAATTTTGATCACAGCGCTATTGGGGCGGAAGGGGCTGCGCGCCTGCGTCTCTCGCTTTTAGATTCAAACAGGTAAATGGCGAGTATCCACACGGTTTAGCAGGGCTGCCTGGGTGACAGGATGGATAAGCCCCCATTCCCTAGCGTTCAAAGGCTACTCCTTTAATAAAACGAAAATCCCGGAGCATGCATTGGGCGCACCAAGATAGCTATCACTCTCGTGCGCAAGGCAGTGTGTAGGGGGGGGGCGACAGGCGGTCAGCACGGTGTCTCATTGCTGTAACGATCTCGGTGGATAGTCGGACCTATCTGTTCAGGGAGATGCACGTATGTGGATTCAAATGGCAGTTTTGATTTCCGGCCTATCAATTTCTTTAGCCGTTTTAGTGGTCACACTCGCCACTGCGAAGAGAATTCACCAGTGCGAGGATTATCATTCCTAAGCTAGAGTGGCTGACAAGCGTAGTGCCTTTGGATCTAGGTGGTCGCGTAGGCCTGGGCGTATGAGCAGTCAACCTGACTGATCTGTCGGGAATCGTGACCTCCCTGTCTTTGTAGGCGGGCGATTACAGCACTCGTAGTCATCTTCGTATTCACCTTCATGGTCTGTGGCTCAGCCCCACAATTGCACCCTGAGCTCAACGCAAAGGTAAATGCCCTGACGGTGCCGTGATGTCATTGTAGTATCACCATTCAATAATCTGCTGCGGGGCTACCCATCTCTTAATTCGATCTGAGATTGGATGATGCTTGGCGTCTGAAGCCTCACACCATGCACCATGGCGGGGGGCGTCTGTCTGCGTGCGTACATGACTGCCTTGACTGAGCTAGTCTGGTCAGATTAACCTTAGCGGATATGAAGAATGGAAGCAGCGTGCATGCCTTTTCCCCGCGAAAGGTAGGGCATTTCATTGAAATTGATTTCGCTGCCCCGGTTGATCCGCTGGGCGCCCAATGCAGTGCATCATCTTGAATCTCACCTCATTCCCACATTCCCTGCGTACGGTGCTACTTCCGATAGCACGCTGTGCAGCTCCGTTTTACGTCGATAGTCCGTGGAGGCTGACTGATACTGCCCGTTATAGTCTGCGTTCTCTCCAGCGGCCCCCTCAGACGTTCGAGGATGTGTCTTGTGGCGTCCAATTATCGTGGTGCGCGTGTCCTTTTGCTGAATTCGACATTTTGACGGAACCCAGAGATTGGACGCGGAGTCCTAATCGGCCTTCAAGATGTTCGTCGGGCGTGGACATGGATGATGAAGAGTTTTTTTTATTCCATGACGTGCCAAAGTTTCGTTATTTCAAAGCGTACAGGTCTTCGGTAGGAATATTTGATGCTGAGGACAATAAGCTGTCCGACCAGCTGCCTGACCACTAAAAATAGAATTAGGGAACTAAAATGAAAGTAGGAATAATTGGGTCGGAAGCAACGCGTGGAATATTTATTTTTAATGCGTACGATGTTTCTTTTTATAAGACGGAAATTATTAGTTATCAAACCACTACTGTGAGTAATGTTGCGGGGCCAGTCAAGAATGCTGTTGATTTCAGTGCCTATTCTACCTGGGACAGAATGATTGTTGAGAATAACCTCAATAAGGTGTGGCCGCAGAGGCTGCAAGGTTTCGCTCCGGAAGTAGTGGTTGTAGATTTTGTTTCTGATGTTATGTATACCAGCGTGCAGCACGATGGAAGTATCGTTACTAGAAATCCGATAATGCTCAAGCATTTAAAAGATGATCTTGTGGATCGGACACGGATATTTTCCGACGAAGACGACTTTGTGAGTGGCTGGTCGGTTGCATGTAAACGTCTGGTTGATACTGTTAGAGAAATATGTCCCAAAGCTTTGGTTGTTCTGCATAGTGCGCCATTGATGAATTCCTATATAGATAAAGAAGGTATTCCTAGGAAGGTTCGGCGGGATGACTATGATGCAAAAAGCACTCTCTTAAAGCGGATTAATTCCGAAGGTGAGTGTATGTTTGATGCTGTAATTAAAAGTGATCCGTTCAAGTTTCATGGTCACGAGCTTCATCCTTGGGGGGTGGGTCTTGCAAAATATGAAAATAAATACAATACACACATGCTAGGATTGTTTGCTAACAAGGTCTTGGAAGCGAAGTTCGAGAGGAGTGAATGACATGGAAAAGACAAAAGTAGCAGTCGTTGGCGCGTGTGTGACGCGGGATTGTTTCAATCGGAGTTTTGTGCCTTTTTATCGGGAAAACTTTGAGTGTGTTGCAACTGTTTGGCAGTCTTCATTTATTTCGCTTGTCGCGCCCCCCACGAAAGTAGCGGATGATGAGTTGGTCGGTCGTCTCAATGAGAAGCAACTGGCATATTTGAAAGAGGACATTGAAAAGGCGCATATCAGGAAGCTGGTATCACTAAAGCCAGATTACATTATTCTCGATCTTTATGCGGATACGCACTATGGCGTTTGTAATGTCAATGAGTCTATTGTCACTTGCAATCCTAACAGTCTAATGAAAACTGAGTTCTACAAAAAGAACAAAGAGCGACTTACCGCCGTCAGTTTGCTGAATTCACCTGAACAGTTACCCCAAGTCCTCCAAGCTTTCTTTGATTTTATTGATTTGATGAAGCGACTGCTGCCAGATTCGCGGGTTGTTTTACACCTGTTCGAGTTTACAGATGCATTTATCAATAAAAAAGGGGAGCATGTAAAGTTTGAGGGCCCCAAATACAGTTATATTGAAAAAGCAAATAGTTTGCTAAATAAATTCTATGAGCAGATTTTGAGTGAAAGGGATGTCACGACCGTGGATATGCGCAACCGGTATTATCTAGGTGACGAAAGCTACCCGTTCGGCCTTGAGCCCTATCATTTCGAAAGGCAGTACCAGTTAGATTTTATCAGTAAGTTTTCGCTCCTGTGTCACAGGGATCAGCTCAGCAGTTGAAAGCTGTCAATGGTTTGACGCATTCAGGTTCGCGCCCCTTAACCGCTCTGTTTGAAAAATGATGGATTAAGCATGACTAGTGAAAGTGATTTTTTTGGTGAGTTTACGGCCGTAGGTAATAGGTTTGATGGCGCAACGCCTATTTTCCACGGTAAGAATTCTCTTAATTTTAAGGGTGTAGACTGCGTCATTAAAATTGGTGCAAATGTAACGTTTGAGAACGTACGCATCGAAATGCTGGGCGGTAGCGGCACACTCATCGTTGGTGATAACGTAAAACTAAACGGGTTGCTGCAGATTGCCCCACTCAGCAAAATTGAAATTGGTGAAAATACCATCTTTAATCGGCATTCTCACTTGAGTGCATGGGAAGGTGCTTCTATCCGTATTGGCCGTGGCTGCTTGATGTCCAATGTCGAAATTAGAACTTCGGACATGCACTCTATTGTAGACCTCATTAGTGGCGACCGGATCAATCCAGCCAAGAATACCGTGATTGAAGACCATGTCTGGCTTGGTGAAGGCGTTACGATTTATAAGGGCGTGACAATTGGTAGTGGCTCCGTTGTGGGTGGTCACTCGGTTGTATCTGGTCCAGTACCTAGCTATACATTAGTTTCTGGTGTGCCGGCCAAAGTTATCAAGAGCCGAATCAGTTGGCAGCGCGAACTGATGCCAGTTGCTACGCTTGGCGCAGTACAAGTTCCAACCACCCTTCCCACCAAAGAAGAAATGGCTCAAGCTATCAAGGCGGGTGAAACTAAAGAGCTCATTTTCGATATCGACATGTATATGAAGAATACGGGCACTAACTTTGAAGATCTCGAAGGATATGCTCAGTTCTACTACGCTCGGTCGCAATACCTGTCGGGAAGCTTTAAGGCAGCTCGACAGTGCCTGCAAGTTGTGATTTACAAGAATCCTCAGCATAAAGTCGCTATTCAGCTACTTGAGAAGATTCCTGCAGAGGCCTGAATCGCCTAGATGCTTGGCGGTAAGACCGCCAAGCATTTCAAATAGTAAGGTCGATGTCGTCCGTGAAGTGGCGGCGTATCAGTAGATAATATTAAGCACTAACGGATCTTTGAAAATGGGTGAAGCACTCGAAAAAGCGCCTCCTAGCACACTAGCCTATACAGCTTTCGCTTTTACCTCTACTGGAATCACAGTTACCATCCCGCTCGCTCAAAAGGTACCGAATTCTATATTGATTCTCGAGCACACAAAATCGGGACAAACATGGGATTTTGAGAGATTTAGAGCGGATTCGGCTGGTGAGGTTTGGGTTGCGCCTTTCAAGGTGCTTGAGCTCAGCGGCTCATACCAGTTTCGATATGTCAGCAAGGCTAATGGTATTAGTCGCGTATTGGGTAAAGAAATTGCTGCGCAAGTGAGCTCAAACGATGAGCGCTTTATCGGGAGCACATTCTTTCAGAGGGCGGGTGAGCTTTTTGATGCCGAGCTTTATATTCCGTACACCAGAAAGAGTGCCCGCCTTCGTGTGAGGAAGGCGTTTGAGCATGCAGGTTCTGTAAAACGACTTGAACATTTACATGTGAAGTCGGTAAAGGTCAAAAAAGACGAGTTCATCATATTGGGCTCCGCCTTTGTACCTGGGATACCATCGCTTGATCTCGAGCCATTCTTGTTACTCAAAAATGAAGCTGGAGAGGAAGTACTGCGAGTTCCAGGTGAACGTAAGCGCAGCATGGGTAATCAAAACAGATACGGATTTCCTGATTGTGACTACACAAATTCGGGCTTTCTATTCAATGTTTCAAAACACCTGTTTGATGGTGACGATCGGCTCAAAGCGCCAAGTCGTCTAAAGTTATCAGTTACCCTCGTAGGGGCTAATGGCGAATCTTACGAGCGGACTCCAAAGGCTACTCCGGCTTCTTTAGACTCGAAAGTGCGCACAATTGCGTCGCTCGGCACTATAGGGAATCGTAATATCGTATCAGTCATCTCTGCAGTCAATAGCGATGAACTGTTCTTTACGCACCGGGTAGAGGAAGAGATTTTATCGATTTTTAACAAGTTCAAACGCGCGCTCGTATATAAAGCTTTCAATTTCATGCGGCGGCCGCAGTCTAATACTTGGCTGCTCTACGAGTTTGAGGCTTCAGCCGCTCAAGATAACGGATTGGCGTTGTTTGAGGAACTCAAGCGGAGCAGGGCAGATCTAGATGTTAAGTATATTATTGATCGCAGAAGCCCAGATGCGATTAAGTTAAAGAAATATGGTAGGCATGTGATAGGGAAGTATACCTTACGGCATTACTGGTCGTTGCTTACCGCTCGTGTGTATGTGTCATCTCAGTCTCGTTATCACGGTTATCGTCTCGCGCCACCGAAGGCGGATCCAATTGGCCAAGTAATGGCTAAAAAGCCTTTTGTTTTTCTTCAGCATGGTGTTATTGCACTAAAGAAAATCTCATTTCACAGAAGTAATCCGCGTGTCGCATCTGATTTGTTTTTCTCGTCGACTACGTTAGAGCAGGACATTATCTGCCGGGAATTCGGCTATCAACCACATGAGGTACCGGTTGTCGGTCTTCCTCGGTTTGACAGGTTGGTAGATAAGTCGAATACTACAAATGAAATACTTGTCATGCCTACTTGGCGGAAATGGCTACAACGATCAAATCAACACAGCTTTATGTCGAGCGACTTTTTTAGAAACTACATGACATTTTTGAAAAGCTCTGATTTATCAAGCTTGTGCGAAAGGCAGGGTCTGGTAATTAAGTTTTATCTACACCCGATGATTGCGAAGCATATTGGATGCTTCACGGATCTCCCGCCTCATGTTGAAATTGTCTACAACGGGCAAGAGCCAATCAATGAATTGATGATGAAAGCGAAGATGCTAGTCACCGACTATTCATCCGTTGCTTGGGATTTCATGTACATGAAAAAGCCAGTCGCTTTCTTCCATTTTGACCTGCCAATGTATGATCAGGCTCATGGCTCTTATTTCGATTTGAAAGAGGGACTTGGCCGTTCGTCTGTAAAAAAACCGGCAGAGTTAGTAGCCCTTATTCAAAGCTGGGCCGCTGGGGAAAAATGGCCTGAGCCAACAGTCAATAAGTTTCTTCATACAGATCAAAACAATTGTAATCGAGCCATAGCTGCCATTGAGGAGCTTTTGAATAAAAGCGATATCACATCACCTTAGTCTGCGCTTATGATTGATTACTCACCTCAAAGAAATATTCCTAATGCGCCCACAGAGTTGGGCGCTTTCGGATATTGCATGGGCTTTATTTAAGTTCATATATTGCACGTTGACGGCCTGTTTCTTTCCTTCCTGTGGTGACGCCTACAAACAATACTGGCGTCCCTTTTTCGCCAACTCGACTATAGCAAAGTCCTTCAGGTTCATATGATTGTCTAGGTAATAGGCTGTTCTTGCCTGGGTTAATGTCAGGAATCATTCCTTGCGCTGTGCCTTCAATAGTATAAACAAACACAGGTTTAGATTCGTTCGCCTTTGAAGTTCCATACGAGATGGCGACGATGTCTTGATTGGATGCAATACCCTGTACGGGGAATCGACGTTGGGTAGGTATTGACCACTCATATTCGAAAGAGTTCGAAAGATCTCTGCTATCGTTCCTCAGAACTTTCTGAAGCTCGAATATTCGTATGGTATTGGACCCACCATACTCTTTTGTTTTTCTACTGGTTGCGATAAGCCACTTCTGGTCATAGCTTATAGCGACTGTTATTGAAAACCGCATATAGGAATCGTCAAATAATTTGTAGTGTTGGATGTCTAAACGCCCATCGAAGTTATACTTAAATCTTACGGCTTCCCAGCTTCTGCCAGGTGCTGCGGCCCAGAGGTGCGGCCCATCACTGACATTTTCCAAGCTAAGGCCCTGATGGCCTATTTCCCTAGTCGGTTGACGTATGGTTACGGGTAGCCCCCTCCCGTTTGGGGTAAGGTCATATTCCATAATGGTCGTCTGAGAAGGTCTCTCATGGGTTACAAATTGTGCGTAAAGCCTACCTCCGTGATCGTCAATAGCAAATGATTGAAGCGCTAAATCCTGTGCATCATAGTCAGAAGGCAACAGCAATGTGAAATATGGCTGGTCAGCGCCTCGATTCTTAGCTCCAAGGGTTAAGGCATTGGCATAAGTGGCGATGAACGTCACAAGCAGCCCACCTGTAAAGGTGCGTCTCGTTACCATTTCTAGTCTCCGGATATTGATTCGCAGACTTCCCAAATTGGTAATTCAGGATAGCGCTCTTCAAAGAATGATTTTGACAGTTCTTTGTACTTACTGTTTTTTGCACTGTCGCCGCCGTCATTGATGCAAATAAATTTATACTTCAATGAGTTGTAATTAAGTAATTTGGCGGCAGTGTGAGGCTTAGCGGTAAAGTTTGCGACCTTGGCTGTTGACGCCCGACCAGTCGCTCTGATGTAGTGCTGGAAGAAAAAAGAAGCTACATTGATGTCGGTGGCTGATCTGGTGCGTGAGTTACGAGTTCTATTAAATTCATGAATGAAGCGTACCTCCATCTCTTCTAGAATCGATTTCTTTAGTGCGTATGGAACATGCTTATGTTGAAGTCGTGGGCGATGCTTAAAAGATTCATATATTAGTTCGCTTGAGTTCATGGATGCGCGTAGATAGTCAGGGGTTTCAGTGTGAGGGGACCCTGACAGTGCGGGAGTACACTCCTCGAAATACAAAATGGGGCGATTGTACTCGTCAAAAAAATCGTTCGGTCGACATGGTAAAGAGATTAAGAAGTCGTCATTGAAATAAACAAAGTTTTCTGAAAGTCCGCGTATTCTATGGAGGCAAGATTCTATTGCGTGAGAGTTGAATGTCGGTAGAGTCGAGGCTGATGGAAAAATCTCATCATGCGTGACCCATTGAACCTTCCCATCGTTTTCCGACAGCCATAATGGGCGTTCGCAATTGCTAACAATGAATATTTTATTGAACCAAGGCGCATATTTGTTAATTGACCTTAGCGAATACCGGAGTTCTTCGTTGCTTGTGAAGCGGTCGAGGTCAAATTGCCTATCGGGATATGTTTCATTCCAAGCGGACTGCCATCCTTCATCAGTGCAGTCAACCCAAGTGATGACGGCATCTATTGGTTTGCGACAAAGATCGTTGATGTACTTAGACTGCAAGTTTGAATATTCTTCAAGTTTTAATTTCTTAACCCAGGCGTGGTTAGAGCGAAGTGCTGAGTAGCCGTCTTCTGTATGATCGCTTAGGTAAATTCTTAAAACAGTGTCTAATTCATGTTCAGGATCAGAAAACTCTATAATAAACTGTGATGCTTTGGAAAATTCTTTGGAGGCTGCATTGGATAAAGGTAGCGCATTTTCGTCCGCGTATATAACCGCGCTCCGTTCGTGGTCATATAGTAATGTTGTAAGCCCGAAGGAGCCTCTGATTAAATCAATCAGTTCTAACGTGTCTTTGAGATGACAGCCATTGACGAGGAGGCTTCGTGGATCAGTACCGTCACTGACACCATGTGGGCATTTCAGTTTACTGATGACGAAACTCGGTATACCGAATTGCTTAACCATATTTAGATCCGCCGCGGAGAGCTTTTTCGCTGCGGACTGGGTGCTGCGTTGACGAATCACATGCACCTTCGTTTTATTAACCCGTTTTCGAAAGAAATCTAAAAAAAATCGATTCGGATCACTAACCAATTTTTCAAGCTTTGGGGAAATCAGTTTTTTTTTCATTTAAATAAAAACTTAAGCCGCTTCCGAAAAGTGTCATATCTGTCTACGTGGCCAGGCTTGTTCTCAAAATAAATCGAATAGTCTTGTACTCTCCTTTCGGTACTTGAACATAGATTTATAAACTCCGTCATCAGTGTTGGATCGACCGGTCGCTCGCCGTCAACGAAGGCTTTATGTTTCTCGCAAAAATAAAGATAATTTTTTTGGCGGAGTGAATAATATAAAGTACTTTCGTTAGGTTTTTGATGAAATATGTGAAGGAAGAAATCTTTTTCTAATAATGGTGTTAGACAAAAGCGCCCGATCTCCCGTCTAAATCCTTGTGCAAAAAGGGGAGCTCTCATCGTCGCGTTCTCAAAAAAGTCTAGAGCAGGGCTGATTTTTGAACGTAATACAGCAAGTCTGAGAAGGAAGTCAAAATCTTCGTATCCGTGACCTGCAAAGGTAACATCGAACCCGTTCAGAATTTTATAATCATCACTTCGTAGTATTACGATAGACGAGGGATTCGCCAAGTGCAAAAATTCTTTCCGAGAGAAAGAAAAGTACTGTTCTTTTAATAGGTTAGTGGACTTGTCTCGGGAAACCAAGGACCTGCTACCGGCCTCGGATAGATAGAGGCAAGGAATTATTGTGAATGATTCTTCATTTTTGATGATTTTGGCAAGATATTTGGATAGTATATTTAGATCAAGCCATAGATCTACATCCAATAACACCAAGTGCTCTGTTTGAACAGCTTCGAACGCGATATTTCTTAGAAGCCCTGAGTTAACAGTGCCTTCGTAAAAGTGCCCTGATATTAGCGATACATTATTTATATCGCGGAGGGATTGTTTTAGTTGAGCATCCGCTGCTGTTTTACGATCGTTATGGGCAAATACGATCTTGAGTGATGAACCGTGACAAAGTTCAACCATCAGTCTAACTTTGGCTAGTATGTCCTTCGCTCGGAATTCCAGGTCTAAAGGAACGATAGCTGTAAGATGCTCTAGATGATCCAATCTGCAAGGTTCAATATTTTGAGCTTCTGTGATTCGCAGCATTATCTTATCCGTAAGTTTTCAAAATCGCTAATGCAGTCTCTTGTTTCTTGGGCTGATTGTCTATCTACTATAAAGGCCAAATCAAGAGGTTTAGCTAGCATAAATGAAGATGGCAAATGCTGGGTGGGGTTCAGCGACAAACGACTAATGCGCTTAAGTGAATTCATTTGTTATTCGCCTATTTTAATTCCTAGCTTTTGAAGAATGCGTTTAGTCCAATGGGGCTCTATAATGGGTGCGGGTTCTTCAATGGATGCGACTTCTTCAATTGTACTATTCCAGTAGGGGGACTTGGATACAAATGAAGCATCTGGCTTGTAAGGAGGGGCGACATGATTGAGGTGAGGACGTTCCCACGCGATATTCTTTCGAACCACTCTAATGGGAGCCCCCGCAGCTACACAGTTGTTCGGTATTTTACCCTTTACTATACTGCCAAAACCGATAACACTACCCTGTCCAACATTCGCGCCGCTCAATATTGTTACTCTTCCCCCGATCCAGGTATGAGCTCCGATGTTGACCGACTTAGGCATGTTTATCCGTTTCTCTGACTTAACATCAAAAATTGGATGGCCGTCATCTGCGCGTATTTGGATGTCGGAAGCAAGCATGCAATCCTCACCTATAGTTACCGATATTCCTTCGGCGGCGGTAATCAGGCAATCATTTGTGCAGGTAACTTTATCGTTTATGGTTACGGTGCAGTCTTCTCCTAATCGTATAAAGCCCTTGAATCGATTTTGCCCTATATGGCATGTGCCGTTATTGCATTCGAAGTAAATCCCTCCTTTGATTTTACTTCCTTTTTTAACTACGAGTTTATTGTTCTTCCCATAGAATACAACTCTAGCGGTTTTGATCTCTTCGTCGCAAAAGATTTCATTGTTGTGTTCATCTTTGTATGGTCTTATGGTATTAACGATAATCATGTGTTAGCGGTGTGCTCAGTCAATGGTGTCTAGTTATGGAAGCGAGCATCAATTATTGCACACTGCGTCCGCGACATGCTACTAAGTGTGGAGGTGGAAGAGAGTGGCACGCCTAATCGGGCGTCATTTGTTCAACGCGCCGGCTGCCCTTACTAATTGTTCGTGGCTCGCAAGCGATTTAGTCGCATACGCCTAGCTTGTCCGCGGGCGAGAGATATTTGACACCGCCAAGCTATTCTCAGCCTGCGCCGCAGGCCAGCAGTCATGAGGCCTTGCTTCTGTAGGTGCTTACGAAATTGGGCCTTGGTTCGGCCAAAAATTGGGATGGAAAGCAGTGGCTTTGCCCGATCCTGCTTTGCAGGGCTTGCTGAAAGCTTTAGTATTGTTTCTTTGCTAATACGCCCATGAGGTGGAAATGAATCATCTCCTAATCGCCAAGGAAGCGCTTGTTGCCCAAGCCCAAGCGATAAACCAGCTAGCGCACCGTCTGGATGGTGAGTTTCAAAGTGCAGTTCAAGTAATCTTGGGCTGTAAAGGTCGCACGGTTGTCTGCGGTATGGGCAAGTCAGGTTTGATTGGGCAAAAGATGGTAGCCACTTTTGCCTCAACCGGAACACCAAGTTTTTTTCTCCATCCGGCAGAGGCGTTTCACGGTGATTTGGGGATGCTCAAGTCAATCGATGTTTTGATCTTGATAAGCTATAGCGGTGAGACTGAGGAGTTAATAAAGCTACTGCCAAGTCTTCGCTCGTTTGGCAATACCATCATTGCGATGACAGGCAATGGTCGGTCGACGCTTGCCAAGAACGCTGATATTTGGCTTGATATTTCAGTTGAGCGGGAGGTTTGCCCAAATAACCTGGCGCCTACTACATCTACGCTCGCGACCATGGCAATGGGTGATGCGTTAGCAGTTGCGCTTATTGATGCGCTTCAGTTTAAGCCCATGGATTTTGCGCGATTTCATCCTGGTGGAAGCTTGGGTCGAAAATTACTGACACGCGTATGTGATGTTATGCATTCTCCTGCGCCGATAGTGGCACCTGATACAAGTTTTCATGACTGTCTGTCGATGATGACCCAAAGTCGGCTAGGTTTAACATTGGTTACAGATAATAATGGTGAGCTTGTAGGTATTGTAACGGACGGGGACTTGAGAAGGGCGTTGCTTGAAAGTCCCGATGTGGTCAGGGAAAGTGTTCAGTATTTTATGACACCTAATCCTCATACAATTCTCGATTCTGCGCAGTTGTCAGAGGCTGAAAGCTACATGCGAGAAAATAAAGTTCGCGCGTTGGCGGTTCTAGGGGCCGGAAGTGGTGAAGTATTGGGTATAGTTGAAATTTTCGATTAACTTTCCACTCGGAAAGCAGGAAAGGCCATTCATTCTGGCCTTTCCCTTGTGATCATTTAGTAAGCTTTGCCAGCTTTGTAATAATTTTGGAAGCAAAAGTTTGTTGCGTCAATGTAACCTTCAGCGCCGCCGCAGTCAAAACGCTGGCCTTTGAATTTGTACGCTATGACACAACCGCTTTGCGCTTGCTGCATCAGGGCGTCAGTGATCTGGATCTCACCACCTTTACCAGGCGGAGTGTTCAAGATGATGTCGAAAATGTCGGGCGTCAGAATGTAGCGACCGATGATAGCTAAGTTCGAGGGCGCGTCTTCAGGCGCAGGCTTCTCGACCATATTTGTCACTCGGAAGATATCTTCACGGATCATGTCGCCGGCAATCACACCGTACTTATTGGTTTCTTGAGGGTCGACTTCCTGGATAGCGATGATTGAGCAGCGGAACTGTTTGTATAGTTTTACCATCTGAGTCAGTACGCCGTCTCCGTTCGGGTTAACGCAGAGGTCATCCGCTAGGACTACGGCAAACGGTTCTTCGCCGATTAAAGGGCGGCCGGTGAGAATCGCGTGGCCCAAGCCCTTCATTTCGGTCTGACGGGTATATGAGAAAGAGCACTCATCCAGCAGGCGACGGATGCCGACTAGGTATTTTTCCTTGTCAGTGCCCTTGATCTGGTTCTCCAGCTCGTAGCTAATGTCGAAATGATCTTCCAGAGAACGCTTTCCTCGGCCCGTGACGATGGAAATCTCGCTCAGGCCGGCATCCAGTGCCTCCTCAACGCCGTACTGAATCAGTGGTTTGTTGACCACCGGCAGCATTTCCTTCGGCATGGCTTTGGTAGCGGGCAGGAAGCGGGTGCCGTATCCGGCGGCTGGGAAAAGGCATTTCTTGATCATAATTTCCAGTCTTTAGCTGCTTCGAGGTGTGGGTAGGAAAAACCGTGAGGTAAGCTCACGGTTATGTCCGAAATTACTCAGTGTTGTAACGCAATAACGATCAGCCTTTTGGGTTGGCGGAGTTATTGGTCGCTTATTTATAGTCCGGTGGTTCTGCCTATTATCATTGTTTGTACAATAGGAGAGATGATTTTTTGCCATTCGTAAACTGCGGCATTAGTCACGTAAATGGTGTCATCCGGTTTGATGGCAATCTGTCGTGCGTAAAAGATTGCTGCTGGATCTCTCATATTCAAACGCAATACAGTCGGCTTTGTATTCTCGCCGGTAGGCATGCGGAAGACAAAAACACCCTCAGGGTTGGCGTTTTGTTCACGCAGACCGCCTACAGACCCCAAGGCATCTAGTAAGGTTGTGTTCTTACTTGGGAGATCTTTCAAGCCAGGTTCACCTACAGCCCCCATAGCTACAAACCGTTGGCGTGCTCGGTCTAGAACTACTTCAGAGTTAGGGCGCAGAATCATGTTATTGCCAGCAAGCACGTCCTCATAGTTGAATTGCTGTACTTGAGTACCGTTGCGCACTGTGACATTAACTAAATGAGATTCCAGTACAGGCCCGCCTGCTTGGTTGACTGCATCCAGCAGAGTCAACGGCCCTTGCAAAGTGCTGAAACGACCGGGGGTTTTCACTGCTCCTGCTACTAGTACTGAGCCGGAGAGGTCGCCGACCAATTCAACATGAGTTTGAACGTCCGTGGTAATTCCTTTCAGCTGACGTCGGATCATGTTCTCTACTTGATTGAGAGTCATGCCTGCCACGAACTGTCTGCCGACGTAGGGTAGTGACAGCATTCCTTGAGAGTCGATACGAGTTTTAAGCTGAGTGCCGCCGGTGGCCAGCGGAGCAAAAAGTGCAGACCCTTCCGGAGCCGTATCGGCAATGAGTACGTTGAGTGTATCACCGGACATCAATCTGACTTCTGGTGAAACTGGTGTAGTCACGGAGCTCACAGCCGGACGTGGCGCCCCCTGCATGTAAGGTGCGATCGAGGTCGCGTTAATGTCTACGAGAATGTACTGCTCTGATTTTTTCTCGATTGCGCCTTTGTAAGGTCCAGCACCTGAGAGGGTTCCACCGCAACCAGCCAAGCCAAGTGTCGCAAGCGCCACCGCTGCTAGCTTCAGATTAAAATTACGAGATAAAGCCAGGGATTTAATCACGATGATCCTCGATCGACGCCAGAATGAAGCGGGTGATGCCGTAAAGCATCAACAGGCCAAGCAAAATAGTTGCCAGGTTGTACCAGCGCTCTGGGTAGAGGGCGAGCTGCGGGGTGTTGGGGCTGACTACAGTGACCAGGGTACGAATTTTTTTGCTCGCTTCGATGCGGGCATTATCAAGCGCTGCTACAGATGCTTTGTAAGTTTCCTCAGCAATCCCGGCGTCGAGGGTCAGTTGTTGGAAGCGTGAAGCAACAACGTTAAGTTGAGAGCCTTTTGGCGAAGAAACGAGCAATCGCTTTTCTTTAGCTAATTGTTGAGTAATGGCTTCGACTTTTTGCTTCTGTTGACGTATTTGGGGAGCATCACTACGCAACTTGAACGACATTTCCGTCAGGCTGGCTTGCTCCTTTGTATACTGGCTCTCTAAGTCGGCAATAATAGTTGCCCGGCTCTGCGCAGTATTCGCGCCGTCCAGAACTTTGTTGATGTTCTGGAAGTCCATAAGTTCAGTTTTACGCTTGGCATAATTGATTCGAGCGCTTTCCAATTCGCTTTGAGCGAATTTCATTTGTTCGCGGGCTATGTTGTGGCTCACTTCGTTAACGAAATGTTCGCTAGCTTGAAGGATTATGCGCAGCATCTGCTCGGACAGTTCTGGCGTAAATGCCTGAACTTCAACGCGCAGAAGGCCAGTGGTTTCATCATAATGTGCAGAGACCATGCGCTGGTAATACTTAAGCAAATTCTCACGCGGAGCATTCTCGTCCAGCCAGAAAAACACATCGCTGCGCTGGGCTGAAAACTGCTCGATCCAATGTGCTTTTTCTTCAAGAAGCAGCATCATGTCCATAGAGGTGATGAATTCACGGAGATAAAGAGTCTCCTCTCTAGAGGCAGGGTTGGCACCTGTCAACAGAGTAGCCAGACCTGGTACCTGAGCGCCTGGGGTGCCGCCATCTTGACGTACTACAACCTGTGCGGAGCTTACATAGCGATCAACAGCAAACACCCCGTAGTACACGGCTGCCAATATCATTGGCAAAATCACCATGGCGATCGTAAGGCGCCATTCCTTCTTTTTACCCGTACTGCTCATAGTTGGATGCATCCTTCAAGTGGAACGGTGCTGCTTAATTGGAAAAGAGTTTAATCAACTATTGTAAGCTTCAATGCCTTTGGCAACATCGTCGTATACCTGGATGCCGCCGTTGCGCACAAGAAGGACTACATCACAAAGTTTTTCAATCTCAGGCATTGAGTGAGAAACTAATACGACATTCGATCTCTGGAGTTTATCTTTAAAAACTTCTGCGCATTTGCGTTTGAACTGCGCATCACCTACAGACATGACTTCGTCAATCAAGTAGTAATCGAAGTCGAAAGCCATGCTCAACCCAAATGCAACCCTCGAGCGCATGCCAGATGAGTATGTTTTGATCGGCTCGTCAATCCAGTCGCCTATTTCCGCGAATTCTTGGACATAGCGTACTTTTTCGCGCATCGCTTCGCCGGTGGCTCCGTAAATTCGACATACGAACTTGATGTTGTCGCGCCCCGTCATGCTGCCTTGGAAGCCGCCCGTCAAACCAACAGGCCATGAAATGCTTCGGTCGGTGGCAATCGTGCCGGAGTCCGGAACATCGGCACCACCCAGCAACCGCATGAGAGTGGATTTGCCTGCCCCATTTCGGCCTATGAGACCAATGTTCTTTCCGGGCGGTATAGCCAGCGATAGGTTGCGAAAGACATACCGGCGCCCTTTAGGGGTGAGGTAAGACTTAGTGACGTTTCTGAGTTCGAACACGTTTGGCCTGTACTTAACCGTTCTTGGTGGAAATCAGATGCATCCTGCGGGCGCGGTACGCACCAAGGGACAGGAACAGCAATACCAGGGTGAAGGTAAACACATAGGTCACGGAGACGCCGTCGACCGGGGTGTAGTGTGGCAGCACTTCTGCACGGATTAGCTCAAGGATGTGCAGGAAAGGGTTCAGCAGTAACACCGGCATCATAGTCTGTGGCAGGTACGATGCAGGGATCAGTACGCCGGAGATAAAGTACAGGGGGAAGAACGCCATGCGAATGACGATCTTAAGGCTGGGCAAGGCGTGGGTGACCAAAGCGAGGAACATCCCCAAGCCGAAGGCGAACAGCAAACCCAAAAGCAATGTAAAGACCCACTCCAATGGACTATGGATTGACATGTCGAATCCAAACCAGGCAAAGCCAAAAACCAGGAGAGCGTAAACTGTGGCCGCAATGCAGGTCTCGACAATGACCCGTGCAACATAGGTATCCAGTGGTTTGATCTGTTTGTAGCCAAACAGTGATCGGTTCTCTCGAAGGCTGTCCATGAGCCGCAGGGCAGTATTTCGGTAGAGTAGGAAGGGCGCCATGCCGACTAAAATGAACACCGGGTATTCGACACCAGATACGGTGCGGCCTCGTAGCATTGCAAAGAGCAAGGAAAAAAGAAGGAGGTGAACCAGGGGTTCTAACAGCATCCACACGGCCCCGAGACGGCTGTCGCCGACGCGTGCGCGCGCTTCACGTAAAACGAGTGCGAAAATAACTGATTTCTGGATTTGTAGACAGGAACGAGGCTTCAAGATGGCGACCGCAAAGCAAAGCAGCGCGCCTAGGCACGCCGGAATTCATCTTCACGAAAGGCCCGATTCCCGTGGCGGGTAGGCTGGGGATATCCCGGATACTTCCATGTTCTAAGGTGCGCGAGGTTAATTCGATGAGACGCAAGCGTCAAGAAAATTGAGCGAAATTGCAATCATTCGCCGGCTCCGTGCACTCCATCTGCCACGATGTCGCTTCAGTCAGCTCTCAACCCATCGGACGAGTTTGCTGCAAGATCCGTATGTCAGCAGAGTTGCAAAAAACCGGTTTGTGTCATGTGGGAGGATTGCTGGCGGGGTGATGTCAATATGATATCAACCCCCCTTATCTGTCTGACTGTAATTTACCCATCTTGGTTATAGAATTCAGTTGCTTACGAGTAGGTTGTCTAGGGCTTGCCTGATTGGTTTGCGTGCATCAAATCAGTCAGGCTTGATTGGGGCGTGAGACCTACCGGATCGGTACCGATAGGCGCATAAGGATTTTTAGGGATGGGTGCCAAGCTTACAATTTATCCCGTCAGCCATTCCCCTAGCGAGCACAGTGCCTATAATGCCCGCCGAAATTGGCAGCAGCTGGCTGTTGTTCATGGACAGATTATGCATCAAGGAAATCATTCGCAATGCCGTACTACCGTAACCCCCGTGATGTGACGGCCCTCCCTGCCTGGCAGGCGCTTCAGCACCACCGTGAGGCCATGCAGAACTTCAGCATGCGCGAAGCCTTCGCCGCTGATGCCAAGCGCTTTGATCAATTCTCCCTGAGCAGTTGCGGCCTGTTCCTCGACTACTCGAAAAACCTGATCACCGAGCAAAGCCGCGACCTGCTGGTGAACCTGGCCAACGAAGTCGGCCTGCAGGATGCGATCAAGTCGATGTTCAGCGGCGAGATCATCAACGCCTCCGAAGGCCGTCCGGTGCTGCACACCGCCCTGCGCCGCCCGGTGGGCGACAAGCTCAGCGTCAACGGCGTCAACGTGATGCCAGAAGTGCACAAGGTGCTCAACCAGATCACCGAACTGGTCGGACGCATTCATAACGGTCTGTGGCGCGGTTACAGCGAAAAGCCGATCACCGACGTGGTCAACATCGGCATCGGCGGCTCGTTCCTCGGCCCTGAACTGGTCTCCGAAGCGCTGCTGCCCTACGCACAACGCGGCGTACGCTGCCATTACTTGGCTAACATCGACGGCAGTGAGTTCCACGAACTGTCGGCCAACCTGCGCGCCGAAACCACCCTGTTCATTGTCTCGTCGAAGTCGTTCAACACGTTAGAGACGTTGAAGAACGCCATGGCTGCGCGCACCTGGTACTTGGCCCATGGCGGGGCGGAATCCGAGTTGTACCGGCACTTCATTGCCGTCTCCAGCAATAAGGCTGCCGCCGTCGCCTTCGGTATCCGTGAAGAGAACATCTTCCCGATGTGGGACTGGGTCGGTGGGCGCTATTCGCTGTGGTCGGCCATCGGCCTGCCGATCGCCTTGGCCATCGGTACCGCCAACTTCAAGGAGCTGCTGTCGGGTGCCTACACCATGGACCAGCACTTCCAGACCGCGCCGTTCGATCAGAACATGCCGGTGCTGCTGGCCCTGCTGGGGGTCTGGTATGGCAACTTCTGGGGCGCCCGCAGCCATGCGATCCTGCCGTATGACCATTACCTGCGCAACATCACCAAGCATTTACAACAGCTGGACATGGAGTCCAATGGCAAGAGCGTCCTGCAGGATGGAACGCCGGTGAAGACCGAAACCGGCCCTGTGATTTGGGGCGGCGTTGGCTGCAACGGGCAACATGCTTATCACCAGCTGTTGCACCAGGGCACCCACCTTATCCCTGCTGACTTCATCGTACCGGTAGTGAGTTTCAACCCAGTGGTTGACCATCATCAATGGCTGTACGCCAACTGCCTTTCGCAGAGTCAGGCGTTGATGCTGGGCAAGACCCGCGATGAGGCAGAAAGCGAGCTGCGGGAAAAAGGCCTGAATGAAGCAGATATCGAGAAGCTGGCCCCGCATAAAGTGATCCCGGGTAACCGCCCAAGTAATACCTTGGTTGTCGAACGCATTAACCCGCGCCGTCTTGGTGCACTGGTTGCAATGTACGAGCATAAAGTCTTCGTGCAGAGCGTGATCTGGGGTGTGAATGCCTTCGATCAGTGGGGGGTCGAGCTGGGTAAGGAGCTGGGCAACGGCGTATACGGGCGTTTAGTCGGAAGTAACGATGACGCTGCTGAAGATGGCTCAACGCAAGGTCTGATCAATTACTTCCGTGGTCGCCACCGCGGCTGATTGTTTTTGCCGAGAAGTCATAAGCGAATCGCTCCTGCTCATTGCTGAGAAGCAATGGGCACGAGCGGTTTACGAATGTGGCCCCGCAAGTGCGCGCCCTATATCTACGCTAGTTAGGTGTCGATTCTCGTTTTAAGGAGCGAACCACTTTGCTTGCGTTTTTGTAGGACTTTTCACAGTCAGAAGTCCGAATTTAAGTATCACGCTGAGGTGTTTTTCGTGCAGGTTATAAAATATTTGGATTAAGGCTAGTCATCATGTGAAGTGTGGGGCCTGAGCGCTTTATATGGGTATACGGAGCTCCGCTATTTACTGTCCCATTTGGTAACGATTCATCGAGCCGCCTGTCTAGTTAGAACAATGGAATACCGCTAGGGTTGATTGCGCAGCCAAAGGAAAGCTGCTGCTAGATAAGACCAACCCAAGGAGTGATTCCTAATGCGCAATACCGTTCTGTCCTACCTGCTTCTGCCCCTGTTCGCCAGCCTGTCCTTCTCGGTCAGCGCCGCCCCCGCCAGCACCACCGCCATGCAGGAACCAGTACCAATCGTCACCCACATGGAAGCTCAGACCACCCGACTAGACCTGAACAAGGCCGATGCCCCAACCCTGCAAAAAGAACTGAACGGCATCGGCAAGGCCAAGGCTGAAGCGATCGTCGCCTACCGGGAAGCCAACGGCCCATTCGCGTCGGTGGATGAGCTGCTGGAGATCAAGGGAATCGGCAATGCGTTGCTGGAGCGTAATCGGGACAAGGTAATGGTGGAGTAATCAGCAGTCGGGCTGGGCAGGCGATGCTTGGCTCAGCCCATTTATGGACGTATGCATCAATTGGCCATGGAGAGGTGTAGATAAAGTCAGCGGGAACTCGAGCGGAGAGTGTGTTGGATTCTTCGCGGGCAAGCCCGCTCCCACAGGTTAGAGAAGGGGCGGACTAAGGCCTTTTCATTTGGCATGACAGCGACGTCGAATGGACGTTGCTGTCTTCTACAGGGAATGGGGCAGGGGATTTAGCGGTCCTGAGAGTCCTTTGCATCAGCCTCAGCATTGCGCTCATGCACCTTGCGCAGTTGCTCATCCGTCAACGGCAGTTTTTTCGCCGTATCTCGCAGCATCATCAAGCCGCCGACAATCGAGCCGAGGGCTATGATGAGTATCAGCCAGGCATACCAGGGCATTGTCGTTCTCCTTTGATGATCATGGGGCGGCGCTTGTATGAAATTTGAGCAATTGCCGGTTCCTTTGGTTCAATTATAGAAGTCAGGCCTTGCAGGGCCAATTCCATGACCCGCGGCCCCCAAAGCCTGCGTCACTTCGTTTACAATGCGCGCCGTTTTCGACTTGCCAAGAGACCCTGACCATGTCCGCCTGCCAGACGCCCCTGATCGTCGCCCTCGACTTCCCTACCCGTGAGGCCGCTCTGAAGCTGGCTGACCAGCTTGACCCTGCACTGTGCCGGGTAAAGGTTGGCAAGGAGCTGTTCACCAGCAGTGCCTCGGGCATCGTCGAGACCCTGTGTGCCAAGGGCTTCGAAGTATTCCTCGACCTCAAGTTCCACGACATCCCCAACACCACGGCCATGGCCGTCAAGGCAGCCGCCGAGATGGGCGTTTGGATGGTCAACGTGCATTGCTCCGGTGGCCTGCGCATGATGTCGGCCTGCCGGGAAGTGCTGGCCAAGCGCAGCGGCCCGCAGCCGTTGCTGATTGGCGTGACCGTGCTGACCAGCATGGAGCGTGAAGACCTGGCGGGTATCGGCCTGGATGTTGATCCGCAAGAACAAGTGCTGCGCCTGGCGGCCTTGGCCGAGAAGGCGGGCATGGACGGGCTGGTGTGCTCGGCGCTGGAGGCGACCGCACTGAAGGCTGCGCACCCTTCGCTGCAACTGGTGACCCCGGGTATTCGACCGGCGGGTAGCGCCCAGGATGACCAGCGCCGCATTTTGACCCCGCGCCAGGCGTTGGATGCTGGCTCGGATTACTTGGTGATCGGGCGGCCGATCAGCCAGGCGGCGGACCCGGCACAGGCTTTGGCTGCGGTTGTAGCTGAAATTCGCGGGTAAGGGGCTGGGTTGCGTTTGCGTCGGTAGGGGTTCGCCGTCGCAGTTTTGGTGCCTGTGAGATCGAGCGCCGCCCGCGCGGCGCATCGCGAGCAACGCTCGCTCCTACGTTTGTTTCGGGCCAGTTATTCCTGGGGCAAACGCGCGCGACCGCCTTGTTTGCACGACACGATATCGCGCCATGCGCCAAGGCGGTCGCGTGCGCCTGTCACAGGCGTTATTGGCCAAAAACAAACGTAGGAGCGAGCGTTGCTCGCGATGCGCCGCGCGGGCGGCGCTCGATTTACGCCCCGACACAACAATCGAGACAGGCACTGAAATCTAGGGCCTACGCAGTCAGACCTTCAACACCAACTTGCCAAAATTCTCGCCGCTGAACAGCTTGAGCAGCGTCTCTGGGAAGGTTTCCAACCCTTCCACCACATCTTCCTTACTCTTCACTTTGCCAGCGGCCAGCCAGCCGGCGATTTCCTGCGCGGCTTTGCCGTAATCCTTGGCATGGTCAAACACCACAAAGCCTTCCATGCGCGCTCGGTTCACCAGCAGGGACAGGTAGTTGGCTGGGCCTTTGACGGCTTCTTTGTTGTTGTACTGGCTGATGGCGCCGCAGATGACGATGCGGGCCTTGAGGTTGATGCGGGTGAGCACGGCATCGAGGATCTCGCCGCCGACGTTGTCGAAGTACACGTCTACCCCTTTCGGGCATTCGCGCTTGAGGCCGGCCAGCACGTCTTCGGCCTTGTAGTCGATGACGCCGTCGAAGCCGAGTTCGTCCTTGAGGTATTGGCATTTTTCGGCGCCGCCGGCGATGCCGACCACGTGGCAGCCTTTGAGCTTGGCGATCTGCCCGACGATGCTGCCGACTGCGCCGGCGGCGCCGGAGATGACCACGGTGTCACCGGCTTTGGGCTGGCCGACTTCGAGCAGGGCGAAGTAGGCGGTCATGCCGGTCATGCCCAGGGCCGAGAGGTAGCGGGGCAGGGGGGCGAGGCTGGGGTCGATCTTGTGCAGGCCTTGGGGCTCGCCGGTGAAGTAGTCCTGCACGCCGAGCGGGCCGCTGACGTGGTCACCGGGTTTGTAGTCGGGGTGGTTGGAGGCCACCACTTCGCCGACGCCGAGGGCGCGCATCACTTGGCCGAGGGCGACCGGGGGGATATAGGACTTGCCTTCGTTCATCCAGCCGCGCATGGCGGGGTCGAGGGACAGGTACAGGTTGCGCACCAGAATCTGGCCTTCGCCGGGCTGTTCGGCGGGTACTGCCTCGAAGCTGAAGTCGTCACGGCGCACGGCGCCGACCGGGCGTTTGGCGAGCAGGAAGCGGCGGTTGGTCTGGGTCATGGCGGGTCCTTGTGGGCAGTTGATCGGTGTAGGGGCAATTTACCTTGCTGATGCAGGTTGTAGCGCAAAATCACTGGTAGGCATGGTAGCTCAACCGTGGGTGTGATGATGCTGCGCTGGGGGGAAGGGCGTGACTATGCTCTGGGGCAGAGGCTGGGTGATGGTTGGTGGGTGTTTGGCGCGGCATTGGGTAATGGCCGGCAGGTGTTCGGCGGAAGATGTTTGGTGGCCGGGAGATCGAGCGCCG
>NZ_WJRS01000044.1:0-33005 GCF_028895205.1 Pseudomonas sp. ITEM 17296
AAAGCCGGCGACGATCATTTTCGGCGTGTGCTCGACCGCCAGGCGCTCGACTTCGTCGTAGTCGATCAGGCCGGTCTTGGTGTCGATGCCGTATTGAACCGCGTTGTACAGTTTGCCCGAGGACGACACTTTAGCGCCGTGGGTCAGGTGGCCGCCGTGGGCCAGGCTCATGCCCAGGAGGGTGTCACCAGCCTGCAGCAAAGCCAGGTACACCGCGCTGTTGGCCGAGGAACCCGAGTGCGGCTGGACGTTGGCGTAGTCGGCACCGAACAGCTGCTTGGCGCGCTCGATGGCCAACTGTTCAACCACATCGACGTGCTCACACCCCCCGTAGTAACGCTTGCCTGGGTAGCCTTCGGCGTACTTGTTGGTCAGCTCGGTGCTCTGGGCCTGCATCACTTGCGGGCTGGTGTAGTTTTCCGAGGCGATCAGCTCGATGTGGTCTTCCTGGCGTTGTACTTCACGGCTGATGGCCTCCTGCAGCGCAGGGTCGAAGTCGGACAGGGTGAGGCTTTTATGGAACATGTGGGTGCTTCCTTATTGTTGGGGGCAGGCAAGGCCCGGACGGGGTCCGGGCCTGGGCAGTCAGGCGTCCTGGTAGACCGACATGGGCGGGCAGGCACAAGCCAGGTTGCGGTCACCGTAAACGTTGTCCACGCGCCCCACTGGCGGCCAGTACTTGTTCTCGCGCAGCGTCTGCAACGGGTACACCGCCAGCTCCCGGCCGTAGCGATGGGGCCATTCGCCCACCAATTCACTGGCGGTGTGTGGGGCGTTTTTCAGCGGGTTGTCGAGCGCGTCGAAGGTGCCATTTTCCACGGCGCGGATTTCCTCGCGGATGCAGATCATCGCCTCGCAGAAGCGGTCCAGCTCTTCCTTGGACTCGCTCTCGGTCGGCTCGACCATCAGCGTGCCAGCCACCGGGAACGACATGGTCGGGGCATGGAAGCCGAAATCGATCAGGCGCTTGGCCACGTCCTCGACGCTGATGCCGCTGCTGTCCTTGAGCGGGCGCAGGTCGAGGATGCATTCGTGGGCGACCAGGCCATTCTCGCCGGTGTACAGCACCGGGTA
Source organism: Pseudomonas sp. ITEM 17296 (assembly GCF_028895205.1). NCBI lineage: Bacteria > Pseudomonadati > Pseudomonadota > Gammaproteobacteria > Pseudomonadales > Pseudomonadaceae > Pseudomonas > Pseudomonas sp. ITEM 17296. Next base: position 1,075 of record NZ_WJRS01000044.1, read on the forward strand.
GTGCTCCTCCAGGCGCCGGGCAATGTAGTTGGCACTCAAAATCGCCAGCTGCGAGGCACGCTTGAGCCCTTCGCCACCCATCATGCGGATGTACATCCAGGTAATCGGCAGGATGCTCGCACTGCCATAAGGCGCTGCGCAGACGGCACCTTGTTTATGTTCCAGGTGCGCGTGGCCAGGCAGGAACGGCGCCAGGTGCGCCTTGACCCCGATAGGGCCGACACCGGGGCCGCCACCGCCGTGCGGGATGCAGAAGGTCTTGTGCAGGTTGAGGTGCGACACGTCGCCGCCGAACTTGCCCGGGGCGCAGAGGCCGACCATGGCGTTCATGTTGGCACCGTCCAGGTACACCTGGCCGCCGTGCGCATGGATGATGTCGCAGATGCGGGTGATGCCCTCTTCGAACACCCCGTGGGTCGAGGGATAGGTGATCATTAGCGCGGCCAGTTGCGCCCGGTGCTGCTCGGCCTTGGCTTGCAGGTCGGCCACATCGACGTTGCCGCGCTCATCGCAATTGACCACCACCACGCGCAGGCCGGCCATCTGCGCCGTGGCCGGGTTGGTGCCGTGGGCGGACGACGGGATCAGGCAAACATCACGGCCCGCTTCACCACGGCTGGCGTGGTAAGCGCGGATGGCCAGCAGGCCTGCGTATTCCCCTTGCGAGCCGGCGTTGGGCTGCAACGACATCGCGTCATAACCGGTGGCCTCGCAGAGCATCGCCTGCAATTCGTCCGTCAGTTGCCGATAGCCGAGCGACTGTTCGGCCGGGGCGAACGGGTGCAGGTTGGCGAACTCGGGCCAGGTGATCGGGATCATCTCGCTGGCGGCGTTGAGCTTCATGGTGCACGAGCCCAGCGCGATCATGGTGCGGTCCAGCGCCAGGTCCTTGTCGGCCAAGCTGCGAAGGTAGCGCATCAGTGCTGTTTCAGAATGGTAGCGGTTGAACACCGGGTGCTGCAGGAACGGGGTTTCACGCAGCAGTTGCACTGGCAGGCAATCGCCACAGCCCTCTGCCAGGGCGACGAAGCCCGGAAGCGCCTGGCCCGGGGCGGCGAACACCTGCCACAAGGCCTCGACACTGGCCTGCTCGCAGGTTTCATCCAGTGACAGGCCGACCCGCTGGGCGTCGATCGGGCGCAGGTTCAGGCGGGCCTCTTGGGCGGCGGCCAGCACATCGGCCGCTGGCCTGGCAGTGACCACGCTGACGGTATCGAAGAAGTGCGCTTGTTCCACTGTGTGCCCGAGCTGCAGCAGCCCTTGCACCAGGACTGCCGTTAACCGGTGCACACGCTGGGCGATCTGCGCCAGGCCTTGAGGGCCGTGATACACCGCGTACATGCTGGCGATGTTGGCCAGCAGTACCTGCGCGGTGCAGATGTTGCTGGTCGCTTTCTCGCGGCGGATGTGTTGCTCGCGGGTCTGCATGGCCAGGCGCAGCGCCGGCTTGCCAAAGCGGTCGATGGAGACACCGACCAGGCGGCCGGGCATGTCGCGTTTGAACGCATCGCGCGTGGCGAAGTACGCCGCGTGCGGGCCGCCAAAGCCCAGCGGCACGCCAAAGCGCTGGGCGCTGCCCAGCACCACGTCGGCATCGAACTCGCCCGGCGGGGTCAGCAGGGTCAGCGCCAGCAGGTCGGCGGCCACCGCCACCAAAGCGCCGACGGCATGGGCGCGTTGCACCAGGGCCCGGTGATCGGCGATAGCGCCAGTGCTGGCCGGGTACTGCAGCAACAGGCCGAAGTACGCCTCAAGGCCCTGGCCTTCCAGTGCCGCTTCATCACCGATGACCACCTCGATACCCAGCGGCTGGGCACGGGTGCGCAGCACGTCAAGGGTTTGCGGGTGGCAGTGGCGGGAGGCGAAAAAGGCCGGTGCCTTGCTCTTTGCCAGGCGCTTGCAGAAGGTCATGGCTTCGGCCGCAGCGGTGGCCTCGTCGAGCAAGGAGGCGTTGGCGATCTGCATGCCGGTAAGGTCGCAGACCAAGGTCTGGAAATTGAGCAGCGCTTCCAGCCGGCCTTGGGAAATTTCTGGCTGATACGGCGTGTAGGCGGTGTACCAGGCTGGGTTTTCCAGCAGGTTGCGCAGGATCGGCGTCGGCGTGTTGGACGGGTAGTAGCCTTGCCCGATATGGTTGCGAAACAGCTGGTTCTTCGCGGCGATGGCCTTGAGCGCAGCCAGGGCCTCGGCCTCGCCCTGCCCTTTGCTCAGTTCAAGCACGCTGGTGCCTTTGATGCTGCCTGGGATGACGCTGTCGACCAGGGCCTGCAGGGAGCCATGGCCGGTCAGCGCCAGCATCGCCTCGATATCGTGCTCACGCGGGCCAATGTGGCGGGCGATGAACTCATTATCCGTGGTCAATGGAAACGGTGCGTTGTGCATGTCGATACCCTGGCTCAGGCGTTGTCGGCCAGGAAGCGGTCGTAGCCGTCCTGGTCCATCAAGGTGTCGAGGTCGGCGAGATTGGCCACCTGGATACGGAAGAACCAGCCGTCCTGCATCGGCGAGGCATTGACCAGTTCCGGGTCGTCGGCCAGGGCCTGGTTGACCGCCACCACCGTACCGTTCAGGGGCATGCTGATGTTGCTGGCGGCCTTCACCGACTCCAGCACTGCGACTTCATTGCCCTCGCCGTACTCGCCCGGCTCTGGCAACTGCACGAACACCACGTCCCCCAGCGCCTCCTGGGCATAGGTGGTGATGCCGACAGTCAGTTCGCCAGTCGCTTCCAGACGCAGCCATTCGTGTTCGGGGGTAAAACGCAGCATGCTCATGGATCTTCCTCTCTTGTTATCAGGTAGGTCCCGGTACAGGACTGAAAACTACAAGAGCAAGGGCGATGCCAACTTGATTAAATCCTTTTATTTCAATGGTTTGAGATACAAGCCGGCGCCAATCCAGTCGGCCCAGGCGGAACGAATAAGCTCCAGTGAATCGCCCCGGCAGGCCTGCGTGCCGGGGCGTGCCAATGAACGCGGGGACCTCGCCGAACTGGAGTGCAATCACTCCAGTGGAACGCATTGACACCAGGGTGCTACGCCCGGGTGGCAATGCCGTATTTGCGCAAGCGCTGGCCGATGGCCGTGTGCGACGTCTGCAAGCGTGCGGCCAGTTGCCGGGTCGAGGGATAGGTTGCATAGAGCTTTTCCAGCAGGGATTTTTCGAACCCCTGCACGGCCGCTTCCAGGCTGATGATTTCGTGTACGTCGGCCTGCTGGCTGCTCAAGGCGGTGCCGGCCAACTCCAGGTCGTCGCAGTCGATCACCTCCCCTTCGCTGATGGCCGCAGCGCGGAAAATCACGTTCTGCAACTGGCGCACGTTACCCGCCCAGCGGTTGCCCAGCAGCAGCGGATGGGTCGCCAGCGCCAACCGGCAGGGCGAGCGCTGTATCTGCGTGCAGGCCTGGCGCAGGAAGTACTCGGCCAGCAGCAGGATGTCCTTGCCTCGCTCGCGCAAGGGCGGCACCTTGAGGTTGAGCACGTTGAGGCGGTAGTACAGGTCTTCGCGGAAGCTGCCTTCGACCACCATGCTTTCGAGGTTGCGGTGGGTGGCACAGACCACCCGCACATTCACCCGCACTTCACCGCCACCGCCGACGCGGCGGAAGCTGCCGTCATTGAGAAAGCGCAACAGCTTGGCCTGCAGGTAAGGCGACATCTCCCCCACTTCATCGAGAAACACCGTGCCGCCATCGCCCAGCTCCAGCAGGCCGGGCTTGCCGCCGCGCTGGGCGCCGGTGAATGCGCCAGCGGCGTAGCCAAACAGTTCGCTTTCGGCCAGGCTCTCGGGCAAGGCGGCGCAGTTGAGGGCCAGGAACGACGCATCGCGCCGGGCACTGAGGGCGTGGCAGGCGCGGGCGACCAACTCCTTGCCGGTGCCCGTCTCGCCCTGGATCAGCAGCGGCGCCTCAAGGCCAGCCACCTTGTGCAGGCGCACCTTGAGTTCCTTCAGCGCCGTGGAATCGCCCAGCAGCCCCTCCAGCCCTTCGGTGTGGTCGTGCAGCAGCGACGCCAGGCGCTCGCCGATGCGGCTTGGCGGGTACAGGGTAAGCAGGCCGCCCACCAGGGCATCGGCACCGCCGCTGATGGGCGTGGCTTCCAGCAACAATGCCTGGCCCTGGAAGCCGACCTCGCACATGGGCAGGCGAAAGCCCTTGTCGATCAGGGTTTGGGCCAAGTCGGCCTCGGCAAACAGGCGCGACAACGGCTCGCCGGCCGGCTCGCGGCCAACGAGGTTGACCAGGGTGGGGTTGGCCAGCAGCACATGGCCGCCCGGGTCGACCGCCAGCACCGGGTCGCTCATCGACGCCAGCAGGGCCTCCAGTTGCAGGCGCCGGCGGTGGCCAGGCAGGAAGTCGACCAACTCGACCGCCTGCACCCCCACCACGCGCAACAGCGCACCGTAGAGCTCGTCCAGCACGGCCTGTGACAGCGCCGGGGCGTCGATGTAGACGTTGGGCGGGATCATTTCCACCGCGTCCAGGTTGAGGTTGCGCGCCCCTAGCAGTGCCAGGATTTCCTGGGTGATGCCGACGCGGTCGATGAAGGTGACGTGGATTCTCATCGTGATTCCCTGGTTGGCGAAACGACAACAGGGGGACAGCGCACCCGGCGCTGTCCCCCTGGTTAGAACGTGAAGGCGGCGGTTACTCCGCTTCGAGCGACAACGCGGCGTGCTCCTGTTTTTTCTGGCGAATGGACCGGTAGGACAGGCCCAGCACGGCAAACCACACAGGCACAGCGAACAACGCCATGCGGGTGTCCGCCTCCAGGGCCAGCAGGCCGAGGATGAAAGCGAAGAACACCAGGCAGACCCAGCACATGATCGTGCCGCCCGGCATCTTGTATTTCGACGCACGGTGCAGGTGGTCACGCTGTTTGCGGTACGCCAGGTACGACAGCAGGATGATCGACCAGACGAACATGAACAGCAGGGCCGACACCGTGGTAATCAGCGTGAACGCGTCGAGCATGTTCGGCACCAGGTAGATCACCAGGGCGCCAGCGGTCAGGCAAATACAGGAGAAGATCAGGCCGTTGGAGGGCACTGCACGGTGTGACAACGCGCTGAACCGGCCCGGTGCATCACCCTCCACCGCCAGGCCATAGAGCATGCGGCTGGTCGAAAACACGCCACTGTTGGCCGAAGACGCCGCAGACGTCAGTACCACGAAGTTGATGATCCCCGCAGCAGCAGGCAGCCCGGCCAGCACGAACAGTTCGACGAAGGGGCTCTTGTTGGCCACCACTTCTCGCCACGGGGTCACGGCCATGATGGCAATCAGCGCCAACACGTAGAAGACGATGATGCGCAGCGGGATGGAGTTGATGGCCCGTGGCAGGTTGCGTTCCGGGTTCTTGGTTTCGGCCGCGGTGGTGCCGACCAGTTCGATGCCGACGAAGGCGAACACCGCAATCTGGAAGCCGGCGAAGAAACCCATGGCGCCGTGGGGGAACATCCCGTCGTCGTTCCACAGGTTAGCCAGCGAGGCGACGTTACCGGTGGGCGACTGATAAGCTGCCGCCACCATGTACACCCCGGTGCAGACCAAGGCGCAGATGGCCACGATCTTGATCATGGCGAACCAGAACTCCAGTTCACCGAACATCTTCACCGTCATCAGGTTGAGCGACAGCAACACACCGACGCAGGCCAGTGCCGGTAACCACAAGGGAATATCCGGGAACCAGAACTGCGAATAGGCGGCGATGGCAATAACGTCGGCAATACCGGTCACGATCCAGCAGAACCAGTAGGTCCACCCGGTAAAGAACCCCGCCCACGGGCCTAACAGGTCCGCCGAAAAGTCGATGAATGACTTGTACTGCAAGTTGGACAACAACAGTTCGCCCATCGCCCGCATGACGAAAAACAGCATGAAGCCGATGATCATGTAGACGAAGATGATCGAAGGCCCAGCCAGGCTGATGGTCTTGCCAGAGCCCATGAACAGGCCCGTGCCAATGGCGCCGCCGATGGCGATCAACTGGATATGGCGGTTGGACAGGTTACGTTTGAGTTCGTGGGTGTCACCCTCAGGCGGACAGTGACCCTGCGGCAGGTTATTCATTGTTATTTACCTTGCTAGTTTAATTGTTTTTATAACGTCACAAGTTCAACTTTCTAACCGGACATGCGTTGCAACAGCCGGCCGAACGCAAGGGAAAGAGCAAGGACTATGCCAAAGGCTAGAGCCCGCTAAATACGGGGGTCTGTGTGGGTATTAACGTTTATTGCTGTAATGAAGCCACTCCAGGCGGTGGCGGTAAAGGCGCGGTGTACGACACCGAAGCGTCGTATACCGTGCCCTGCCCTGTGCTGTATCGATATCACTACAATGGAGCGCTATCAGTCCAGGTTTATCTGCTTCATCCGCCCCATGGCCAGCGCTGTACCTGTGGGAGCGGGTTTACCCGCGAAAAATCCGACGCGGTGTATGGCACCGGCTTCGCCGGTGTTCGCGGGTAAACCCGCCCACAGGGACCGCGTAGGCTCACCCACGCTTGATCACGCACGCACCTCGCGCCGCGGCGCGCGGCTGCGCTGTTGTTCTTCCCACCCGTCCACCAAACCGACCGGCACATCGACCGGCGCCAGCGGCTCACGCCCGCGCACCAGGTCGGCGGCACGTTCGGCCAGCATGATGGTCGGCGCGTTGAGGTTGCCGTTGGGCTCGCTCGGGAACACCGACGAGTCGATCACCCGCAGCCCCTGCAGGCCATGCACACGCAACGTCGAATCCACCACTGCCATGTCGTCCTCACCCATGCGGCAAGAACCGCACGGGTGCATGGTGCTTTCCATGTTGGCACGCACGAAGGCATCGATCTGCTCATCGGTCTGCACCTGCGGCCCAGGTGCCAGCTCCTCGCCGCGGAAGCGGTCCATGGCCGGCTGAGCGATGATCTCGCGGGTCAGGCGCACGCAGCGGCGGAAGCCCTCGCGGTCCTCCTCGCTTTGCAAGTAGTTGAAGCGGATTTCCGGGTGCTGGTAAGGGTCGGCCGACAGGGCCCGCACATGGCCGCGGCTCTTGGGCTTGTTCGGCCCGGTCAGCACCATGAAACCGTGGCCCTTGAACGGTTTGTCACCGTCGTAGCGCATGGCCGCCGGCAGGAAATGGAACTGGATGTCCGGCCAACGCAGCCCCTTGGACGAGCGGATAAAACCACCCGCCTCGAAGTGGTTGCTGGCGCCCAGGCCATCCTTGAACAGCAGCCAACGCAGGCCGATCATCGCCTTGCCCAGCAGGCTCATCTTGCCGTTGAGGGTCACGGGCTCCTTGCACGCGTACTGGATGTAGATTTCCGAGTGGTCCTGCAGGTTTTCGCCCACACCCGGCAGGTCGTGCAGCACCTTGATGCCGGCCTTTTTCAGCACCGCCTCTGGGCCGATACCCGAGCGCTGCAACAGGTGCGGCGAGCCGATCGGGCCGGACGATACCAACACTTCACGGTTGCAATGCACCGTGTGGGTCTGCCCGCCCTCGTCATACTCCACGCCCACTGCGCGCTTGCCGTCGAGCAGGATGCGCCGGGTCATGGCGTGGGTCACCACGGTCAGGTTCGGCCGGTTCATCGCCGGGCGCAGGTAGGCATTGGCGGTGGACCAGCGCACCCCGTCCTTGACGGTCATGTGCATGGCGCCGAAGCCTTCCTGCATGTAGCCATTGCAGTCGGCGGTCTTGATGTAGCCGGCCTCGGCGCCGGCCTCTACCCAGGCACCGTACAGCGGGTTCTGCATGTTGTTGCCGTTGTTGGTGGCCAGCGGCCCTGCGCCGCCGCGGTAGTCATCGCCACCAAACTTGAAATGCTCGGCGCGCTTGAAGTAGGGCAGGCAGTTGCGGTAGCTCCAGTGCTTCGCGCCCAGGCTTTCCCATTCATCGAAGTCGCAGGCATGGCCACGGATGTACACCAGCCCGTTGATCGAGGACGATCCCCCCAGCACTTTGCCCCTCGGGCAGTGCAATCGGCGGCCGTCCAGGTGGGCTTCGGCGGCGGTCTCGTAGCGCCAGTTGTACTTCTTGGTATTCATCGGCAGCGAGAACGCACTGGGCATCTGGATGAGCACGCTGCGGTCACTGCCGCCGAACTCCAGCACCAGTACCGAGGTGCCGGCATCTTCGGTCAGGCGGTTGGCCAGGACGCAGCCGGCAGAGCCTGCGCCGATGATGATGTAGTCGTATCGTTTTTTCATTGTTCTAGTCCTGTACGCGAAGGCCTGCGGCCTCGATGTTGCGTTCATTGCCCTTGGGGTAGCCGCCCCAGCCCAGGCGTGTGGCCAGCAGGCGGGTCAGGCCGTAATGCACCAGCCCGGCCAGCAGGCAGGACGGCAGCGAGGCGGTGGCGAAGGAGAAGAAATCGGTATGGGCCAAGGTCTGCGGGTTGAACACCACCACGTAGATGGCAAACCCTGCCACCAGCGCCAGCAGCGCGATGGGGTTGAAGCCTTTGCAGAAGCGCAACGGCGAGCCGCTTTGCTCGGCATACAGATGCCGCAGGTTCAGGCGTTGCTTGCGCAGGAAGAAGTAATCGGCGATGCCGATGCCGGCCAGCGCGCTGTTCAGCGCCGACGTCCACACCAAGAAGATGAAGAAGCCGTCGTAGATACCCGGGAGGCACACCACGATGACCACCGGGATGATGCAGAACAGCCCGATCAGCATCCCCCAGCCCAGGCTGCGCAACCGCTCCCCGGCCAACTGACGCAGGCCGATGACGGCTGTGTAGAGGATGTTGACCATGCCCGTCAGGTTGGCCAGGGCCAGGAAGCTCAGGGCGATCACGCCGAAGGTCATGCCGCCGGCCAGCCGCATCCAGGCGGTGGGGTCGCTGCTGCCCAAGGTGGTGGCGGCGAACAGGCTGACCGACTCACCCAGCGACGCGGCGCCGAAGATGCCCACCAGGTTGGGCCAAAACGCCGTACGCTGGTTGCTGCACAGGCGCGACAGGTTGCCGATGTAGGGCCACCAGGAGAACCCCGCAGCGATGTTGATTTCTACCGCGATCATGAAGTTGACGTGCGGGTTTTCGAACGGAGGCTGCAAGGGCGGCATGGCCAGCAGTTCGCCGAAACTGTAGCGGCGGGAGATGAAGTACATCAGCGCCAGCATGATCAGAATCAAGCTGGGCGCGATCACCGCGCTGAGGCGGCGGATCATGTCCGGCCCGCGCATGGCCACCAGCGCCGCCAGCACGATGGCCAGCAAGGCCCCAGCGGTCACCAGCCAGTCGTTGCTGTCGGGCTGGCTGTGCTGCACGAGGGTTTCCAGGTTGTCCAGCGCACGCCCGCACATCAGCCCCAGCACCGCCAGCCAACCCATGGTCAGGATCACCACCGAAAGGGTATAGACCAGCCGGCTGCCATTGAGGCCAAACATGCTGCGCAGGAAAGTGAACTGCTCGACGCCGTACTTGCCGCACGGCAGGCAGGTGGACGAGGCCGCGAGCACCACGCCGATGATGTTGCCGATGATGATCGCGGCAATGCCCTGCAAGGGCCCGACGAACAGCGCGGTGGCACCGCCGATCAAAAACACCCAGGTGGCCACCGCCAACGCCGAGTTGGCGTAGGCATAACCCCAGAAGCCCCAGACCCGCTCACCCGGCAGCAAGGGTGTATCGCCGCGTTCGGCGGCCAGGCGAAATTCCTGCTCTCTGGAGCGGCTCATGGCTGGCCCCCCAGGCAATACGCGCCCACCACCATGACCAGGGTCAGCACGGCCAGGGCAACAACATCCGCCGCGCTCAGCGCGCCGGGCCAGTGCGCCCTGCCCTCCAGTTCTTCATAGGCGCGCAGGCGCCGTTCCAGGTCTTGTGCACGCTCGGTATCCACTTGGCTGTTCATTGGCATCACCTCGACGGGTTCTTGTTCTTGAAATTCGATGCGTTCATGTGGCCCGCGTCGCTCGCCAAACCAGGCGACGCGGGCCAGCCCTGTACCTCAGGGCAAGGTGATCCAGACCGCCTTGGTCTCCAGCAGAAACTCCAGTTGTTCAGCGCCCATGTCCTTGCCATAGCCCGATTGTTTGTAGCCACCAAACGGCATGGAGGGGTCCAGCGTACTGTGGGCGTTGACGTAGACGGTGCCAGCACGCAGGCGCGGGATCAGCCCGTGGACCTTGCCCAGGTCGTTGGAATAGATGGCCGCGGCCAAGCCGTATTCCGAATCGTTGGCCAGCGCCAGGGCCTGCTCCTGGGTATCGAAGGGCAAGGTCACCAGCACCGGGCCAAAGATCTCCTCGCGGACGATGCGCATGTCGTTGTTGCAGTGGGCGAAGATGGTCGGCTGCACGTAGAAGCCCGGGCCTTCGACCGGCTCGCCACCGTAGTACACCTGCGCCCCTTCGGCCTTGCCCAGGGCGATGTATTCCAGTACCCGCTGCTGTTGCTGGCGCGACACCATGGGGCTGATGAAGCAGTCAGGGTCCAGGCCCGGGGCAATCTTCAGCGTGGCCGTATAGCGGGCCAGCGCTTCGAGGAAGGTTGGGTAGACGCTGCGCTCGACATAGGCACGGGTACCGGCATCACACACCTGCCCCGAGTTGAAGAACACACCGTTGGCGACCGCCTCGGCCGCCGCGTCAATGTCGGCATCGGCGAACACGATCACCGGCGACTTGCCGCCCAGTTCCAGGGTCAGGCGTTTCATCTGGTCCATCGCCGCCTTGCCCACCGAGCAGCCCACCGGGGTAGAGCCGGTGAAGCTCAGCTTGTCGATGCCTGGGTGGCTGGACATCGCCGTGCCCACCACGCTGCCGCGACCGGTGACGATGTTCAGCACACCGTCAGGGATGCCCGCCGCCTGCACCAGCTCGGCAAAGCGCAGGGCCGACAGCGACGTCAGCTCCGCCGGTTTTACCACCACGGTGCAGCCGGTCGCCAACGCCGCGCCGAGCTTCCAAGCCATGGTTTGCAGCGGGAAGTTCCAGGGCACGATGGCCCCCACCACGCCGACCGCTTCCTTGCGGGTGTAGGCCAGGTAGTTGCCCGGCAGCGAAGGCTCGACCGTGCGCCCATGAATCTTGCTGGCCCAGCCCGCGAAATAGCGCAGCGTATCGACGGTACCTTGGATATCCACCGCGCGGGCCTGGGCGACCGACTTGCCCATGTCGATCGACTCGATCTGCGCCAGCTCGTCGGCATTGTCCTCTATGAGGTCGGCCAGGCGATGAATCAGGCGCTCACGTTCCAGGGGCTTGAGCTGGCTCCAGGGGCCGCCATCGAATTGCGCACGGGCGGCACGCACCGCGCGGTCGAGGTCGTCCTGCGTGCCCATCGGGATGCGCGTCAGCACGCCCTCGGTGGACGGTTCGATGACCTCGGCGCTGGCACCGTCACTGGCCTCGAGCCAGGCACCGCCAATGAACATGCGCTGGGGCTTGCAGAGAAAACGCTGGGTGGCCTCGGAAACGCCGAAGGCCTGCAGGTAGGCTTTTACCTTGTTGTCCACGTTACAGTCTCCGGATCAGCGGGCGTTGGCACGCGCGTGGAAGATGAAGCCGATGCTGTTCATCAGCAATTGCGCGGCCAGAATCGAGGTCACGCCTGCCGGGTCGTAGGCCGGGGCCACTTCCACCAGGTCCATGCCGACAATCCGCCCCTGGCTGCGCCGGGCCAACGCCTGGATGATCTCCAGTACTTCGTAGTAGAAGAATCCGCCATGGCTCGGGGTGCCGGTGCCTGGGGCGATGGACGGGTCGAAGCCATCGATGTCGATGGTGATGTAGTAGTCGCGGCCTTCGGGGATCTTTGCCAGCACACCTTCGCAGCCCAGGCGACGCACGTCGCGTACCGAGAGGATCTGCGAGCCGGCTTCGCGTGCGGCATCGTAGTCGTCGCGGTTGGAGGACGACACGTTGCGGATGCCCATCTGGGTCATGCCGACGATGTGGTCCAGCTCCGAGGCGCGGCGCAAGGGGCTACCATGGCCGTAGCGCACGCCATGGCGCTCGTCGACGAAGTCGAGGTGGGCATCGAAGTGCACGATGTGGATCGGCCCACGCCCTTCGAAGGCCTTGATGACTGGCGCATGGATCGAGTGGTCGCCGCCCAGCACGATCGGCATGGCACCCGCCGCGAGGATCTGGCGCACGGCCGACTCGATGTTGGCATTGCTGGTGGCCATGTCGGTGTGCACGATATCGGCGTCGCCGACATCGACCATGCGCAGCTGGTCATCGGTCAGGTAGGTGGCGTCATCTTCGAAGTCGTAGGCACCGGCGTGGCCGAACGAGAACAGGGTCGATGCCTCGCGGATGCCGCGCGGTCCAAACCGTGCGCCCGAGCGCCATTGGGTCCCCATGTCGTTGGGCGCGCCGAGGATCGCCACATCGGCGTCGATGGCATTCCAGTCGGTGCAGATGGGTGACTTGGCGAAGGTGCAATGCCCTACGAAGGGCAGGTTCAGGCGGCCGGATTCATAACCATGCTTTGCCATGTTCGGGTTTCTCCACTTATTGTTCTGGTCAGGAGACGGGGCGACTGCTCGACCGCCGTTGCAGCCACTATGGCGGCAGGCCAACGCGGGAAAAATGCGCAAGTGCAGATGCATACATCGGCCAACCCGAAGTAATCGCCCGCTGCCAGCGGCCAGGCGAAATGCCGGGTGTGCACCGGCAGTCATTTGCAGGTGCCGGGCATTGCAGTGATCACAGGGGCGTGGTTAGCTTGAAAAAAAACAATGGCCGGACGCTCATATCAGCCAGCGCGATGTGACGCACCGCCAGGAGGCCCCAGTGATCCAGCTCCACGACGTCGATCTGAAGCTCCTCAGGGTATTCACCACCATCGTCAGGTGCGGTGGCTTTTCTGCGGCGCAGGCCGCCCTCAACGCCGGCCAATCGACCATCAGCGAACAGATGACGCACCTGGAAACCCGCCTTGGGGTCAAGCTGTGCCAGCGCGGGCGCAGTGGCTTTCGCCTGACCGAACAGGGCGTGGCCATCCACGAAGCCACCTTGCGCCTGCTCAGCGCGGTGGAAAGCTTTTGCATGGATGCCGACGTGCTCAAGCAGCACATCAGCGGCAAGCTCAACCTGGGCATCATCGACTCCACCCTGACCGACACCGCCTCGCCTCTGCCGCGCACCACCCAGCGCTTTGTTTCACGCGGGCACGATGCCCACCTGCACATCTACATCGGCGCCCCGGCGGAGCTGGAAGAGCGTGTGCTGGACAGCCGGCTGCACCTGGCCATCGGCCATTTTCCGCTGCGCGTGCCGGGGCTTTCGTACCTGCCGCTGTACGACGAAGCCCTGGGGCTGTACTGCGGCCGACGCCATCCGTTGTACGCCAGCAAGGCGGCGAACGGCCGGTTGCTTGAAGAGGTTCGCCAGTGCCATATCGTGGTGCGCGGCTATATGCAGCAATACGACCTGGAGCAACTGGGCATCACCAAGGCCGCCGCGACCGTGGAGAACATCGAGGCGGCCGCGATCCTGATCATTTCCGGTGCCTATATCGGGTTTCTGCCGGTGCACTTCGCCGAGCAGTGGGTGAAAACCGGCGAAATGCGCCGGCTGGGCGCGAACACCCTGGACCTCACCTCGCCCTTCGACGTAATCACCCGGCGCGGCGTGTCACCACCGCCGATCTTGCGGGCGTTCCTCGAAGACCTGAACGCCTGCATGCACCAGGCTGGGGGCGTTTGAGCCCGCCGGCTCAGGCAATAACCCGGGCAACCTGCTGCGCGCGAACAAGCCCGGTCGTCGCCAGGCCCTGAAGCCTTGCCACCAGCACGGCGCGGGCGGTTGGCGAGGTGGCAGGGTCGATAATCCGATACTGGCGATCGCACCAGCCGCTGATCTCCTGTAGCCAGCCGGCCTGCAAGACGGGCTCGGCGTCCAGGCGTTGCAACAGGTAGGCCACTTGCTGCCAGCCAGACAACAAGTGGAGCACCGCCAAGCGACGCGGCGCCGGGCATTCATGCCAATGGCGGTCCAACCAGGCGCTTGCCTCGACATTGACGGTCGCCCAGGGCAGCTTGCCCAATTGCACGATGGTGGCGGCGAACACCTTGTCCGAAGGGTCGCCCAGCAGGCCGAACAGCTCACCCGCAGTGGCCTCCCCTGCCTGGTGCACCGCAGCAAAACGCACAAAGGGATAGCGCGATTGCAAGGCGGCCCTCCACCACGCGAGGGGGAGTTCCACCTGCAGCTCTGCGCCAAGGCCGAGCACGCCCAGCCAATCGCGTTTTGTGGTGGGCATTTCACCGGCCAGGCGCGCCGCCAGCACCGCCGCAGCGTCAACCCCGTAGCGCGGCGCCTGCCAACGCGCAAGGCTGCGGATCGCGGGCGAGGCATCCAGCAAGACCTGGCGCAGTAACGGCTGCGGGTCATCCAGCAAGGGCAGCAATGCCCGCAGCACACAGACCCGTACCTTGGCAGCCGCGTGTGGCAAGGCGTGCACTAACAGCGGCACGGCTTGCGTAGCGGGGAGCGCCTGGCACGCAGCAACCGCTGCCAGGCGAACAGTCAATTCGCGGTGGGCCAAGGCATCACGCAGCAGGGTTGCAGGCTCGGTGTCGGCTTCCAGCAAGCGCGCAAACAGAAAACGCGCGGTCTTGCCTTGCCGGGTCAGAAAATCAAGGTGGACCTCACGCCGAGCCTGAGCCCCCTGCAACACTGCACACACCTGTTCCAGGGTGGCCGCATGATCGACTCGCCGGCGCGCAGCCAGCGCCACCACTGATTCCAGGGCGCTCAACAATGACGTCACATGGGCGCCTGTGAGGTAAGGCTGAATGCCCGCCTTGGCCAGTTCGCGAACCTGCGGCACCCAGTCATTCAACCGCTCGATCAGCGCCTGCAAGGCTTGCGGCGTTTGCTCGGCGCACAGCGCCCGTACCGCGACTTCTCGAACGAAGCCGTTGTCGTGATGGCTGAGGGTGATCCACGTATCGCCATCGCGGGCAGACGCGATCAGTTCGAGAGCTTCATTACGCCGCTGCTCGGCCCAGGACCCTGCCGGTACCTGCCTTGCCTTCAGCCGACCCAACCAGTTGCTGATGGAGCTTACATTCATTCCCTTGTATTCCATGTGCGTGCAGTGTGGGCTTCAGACGCTATTCGAAGGCTCAGGTTTCACGGCAGCTGAATTCGGAGCCTGGTTCAATCTGCTTCTGCAGCCAGCTGCCCCTCGATCCAGTCGATGAATGCCCGCACCTGGGGTCGTTTCAACTGCTCTTTGCGGGCGACCAGGTAGTAGGCGAAGCGTGAAGGCCAGGGCCGGTCCACGGCCACCACCAGGCTGCCGTCACGCAGCCCCTCTTCGGCGTGTTGCGCCTGTACCAGGGCGATACCTTGACCACTCGCGGCCGCACTTAGCAACAGCAGTTCTTCGTCAAAACTCGGCCCGCGCCGGCTGCGGCTGTCGGGCTCGAAGCCGTGGGCCTGCAACCACAGCGTCCAGTCGGCACGGTCGGCATCCTGCAGCAGCGGGTACTGCAAGCAATCCTCAGGCGCATGCAGTGGCGGGCCGCTGGCGAGCAGTGCCGGGCTGCACACCGGCAACAGCACCGGCGCCAGCAAGGGTATCGACTGCAGCCCCGGGTAGTCGCCCAGGCCATGGCGCAAGGCGATGTCGACACGGTCACGGTGCAAGTCGACCAACACCGCCGTGGCCTCGACACGGACCTCGATGCCGGGGTGCAGCGTGCTGAAACTGGCCAGGCGCGGCACCAGCCAGCTAGAAGCGAAGGACGGTTGCGTGCTGATGGTCAGGGTGCTGGCGCGGGCCAGGGCTTCAAGGTCGAGCAGTGCGCGCTCGATGTCACCAAAGCCACGTGATACGCCTGGGTACAGGCTCGCCCCAGCCTCGGTGAGCTGCACGCCATGACGGCTGCGGGTCAACAGAGTGACGCCTAGGCGGTCCTCCAGCAGGCGAAGCTGCTGGCTGATGGCCCCAGGCGAAACCCCCATGCGCTCGGCGGCGGCTTTCAAGCTACCTAGGCGAGTGGTTTCGCTGAAGGCGCGCAAGGCAAGCAGTGGCAGGACGGCGCCCATTACATTCCTCACTTTAGAAAAACTAACGTTTAGGGTAGAAGCAATCGTTTTTGTATCTTGCTTCATCTGCATAGCATAGCGCTCAGGCCAAACAACTTGCGTTAGTTTTCCTGAGGTTACTCGATATGCCTGACCCGTCACTGGTGCTCTATACCGACAGCTCGCCCAACGGCTTCAAAGCCACCATCGCCCTCGAAGAGATGGGCCTGCCCTATCGCCTGGAACATGTTCGCATCGAGCACGATGAGCATCTGCAAGCAGGCTTTCTGGCGCTCAACCCGGCAGGCCGCATTCCGGTGCTGGTCGACCACGGCGCCAACATCGTGCTGTTCGAGTCGGCCGCCATCTTGCTGTACCTGGCACAGCGGAGTGGCCAGTTGCTCGACTCCGCACCGCAGCCACGCTGGGCGGCGATCACCTGGCTGATGTACCACAGCGCCAGCATGGGGCCGCTGCTCGGCCAGCGCGTGCACTTCGAGTGCTTCGAAGCCACGCCCAACCCGGCTGCGCTCAAGCGCTACCGCAGCCTTACCGAAAGCACTTTCGCGGTCCTCGACCAGCAACTTGCCAGCCACCCATGGCTGGCCGGCGACCACTACTCGATCGCGGACATCGCGACTTTCGCCTGGCTGCACATCGCCGCCCTGGTGGGCTTCGACTTCAGCCCCCACCGCCACCTGACGCGGTGGTACCAGCAGGTGGAGCAACGCCCCGCCGTGCAACGCGGCATCCGCCTGCCAGCCCCGGCCACCGGCCCATGAACGCCCACAACCCAGGAACAGCCATGAACGCTAAAACCGCCACCTGCGGCGCCAACGCCAACGCTTTCGCCCACCACCCCGGCTACCGGCGCATGTTTGCCCCGGATCACCTGACCCTGGGCATCTTCATGCCGCAGCGCTTCTATGACGGCGACCTGCAGGCCCTGGCCGGGCAGGCGCGGCTGGTCGGCGAAATCGACCGCCTGGGCTTTGCCGCCGCCTGGGTGCGCGATGTGCCGTTGTTTGACCCGGCCTTCGGTGATGCCGGTCAGGTATTCGACCCGTTCACCTATCTGGCTTACCTGGCCGCGCACACCCGGCAGATCGCCCTGGTGACCGGCAGCGCGATCTTTGCCTTGCGCCACCCGATCGACCTGGCCAAGGCCGCCACCACCGTCGATACCTTGTCGGGCGGGCGCTTGGTGCTGGGCATTGCCTCAGGCGACCGCCCCGTGGAGTTTCCCGCCTACGGCCTGGACCACGGCAGCCGCGGCGAGCGCTTTGCGCACAGCGTGGACTACTTCCGCCAACTGTTGGCCGAGCACCCAGGGCCTATTCAGTCGCCGTTGGGCCAGCTCAGTAACGCCCGGCTGTTGCCCAGGCCTGTGTCAGGGCGCATCCCCCTGGTGGTGACCGGCTCGTCGCGCCAGACCCTGCAGTGGCTGGGCGAGCACGCCGATGGCTGGCTGACCTACCCCGATGCCACCCATAACATCCTGGGGCCACGCCGCCTGGCCGAAAAAATCCGCGCCTGGCGCGAAGCGATCCCGGGCGGGGGGTTCCGCCCGCACATGACCAACGAATGGATCGACCTGGACGACGATCCCAACTTCCCGCGTACGCCGCAGCAAGGCGGCTATGTACTGCGCACCGGGCGCAACGGGCTGATCGACTTGCTTGGCGAGTGGCGCGAGGCTGGGGTCAACCATGCGGCCTTGGGCGTGCAAATGGCGCGGCGCCCGGCCCGGGAAATCATTCAGGAACTGGCCGAAGAGGTAGTGCCGCTGTTTCCGGCGCTGGCCGGGCCTGCGCCGCAGTCGCAAGACTGGTAAAGCGTGCCAGGCAACGCAGATGCACAGCAGACGGTATGGGGCTTGCCCGCAAAGCAGGCGCCGCGGTGGATGGCACGGGCTTCGCCCGTGTTCGCGGGCAAGCCCGCTCCCACCCGAACGGTGTAGCCGGCAAGGCTAGCGCCGCACCTGTGGAAGCAACTGTCTCGCGCAATTTATAAAAATTGATTCATTACGTGGGAGCGGGCTTGCCCCGCGAACACCGGCGAAGCCGGTGCCATGCACCGCGTAGCCCCATTCGCGGGACAAGTCGGATCGCCGCACCGCCGCCCCCCCGAACGGTGTAGTCGGCAAGGCTAGCGCCGCACCTGTGGGAGCTGGCTTGCCAGCGATGCGGCCGGAACAAGCATTACAAGACAGTTGCTCTCACACGGGCACTGCTAGAACAGTGAAATGTGAGGTTTCCTACAGAAGCGGGCTTGCCTGTGGCATTGCCGCGAGCCACTGCATCATCAACTGTGCCAGCACTTGAGGCTGTTCAAGCGGGATCATATGACCGGAGCCTTGAATGATCTCGAGGCGTGCTCCCGAGATCTGACTGCATAAGGCTTCAGCCTCTTCAACTTGCCTCAGCGCGTCCTGCGCTGCCGCAATCACAAGTGTCGGGCACTGGATCTGATGGGCCCCCACACCCGCTCTGGTCAGCAGCGACTGTGTGGCAAATACCGCATGCCCCATGCGTGCCCCCATCTCACGAATTCTGCCAGTCAGGGCATTATCCGCAGCACGCTGCGGATGCACCGACTGCCTGATGGCAGCCAGGCTCAAACCGCGAAACTGCCCGTGAGCCGACGCATCGACCGCCGCTTGTTTGGCTTTCTGCCGCTCGGGCGAATCTTCACGCAGGGAGGTAGCGATCAGTATCAGGGCAGCCACACGATCTGGGCACTGCTGCACGATTGATCTCGCCACATAGCCTCCAAGGGAAAAACCAACGAGGACGAAACGAGGCGGCGCACTTGCCACGACATGGCGGGCGATCTGCGTAAGGGTTTGCCCCTCGAGCAGGTTGGCCCGGTGGACCTCACACGTAGCGGGCAGGCTCTCGACCACTTCATCCCAGAGCGTTTCGTCCAGCATGAAGCCTGGGATCAACACCAGGGGGAGCGCGTTTTCAGGGGGCATGTTCTTCACCAGGCAAATCCAGACTGCAGCATACGGGCCAACGCTGATCAGTTACACAGCGGGTCGCGCAACGCATCGGCAATGTGTGTGTACAACGCATCGGCGGCGCGTGAACCTGCGGAGTCTCGACTGCGGGTCAGTACCACCTCCGCCACCGGCAGGTCCGGCAGGCCGTGCCGCAGGTCGAGCACCTTGAGGTGCGCCGGCAAGCTGCAGCGGGTGACCACCGCCACCGCCAGGCCACTGTCCATCGCCGTCAATTGGCCGCTGACGTTGGGGCTGTTGTAGACCACGCGATACTCCCGGCCCAACCCGGTAATGGCGGCGAGTATCGATGTGCGCAAGCGATCGCTGAGCCCGTGCACAGCGATCGGCAGCGGGCTGCGCTTCCACGCCTCATGCTGCTCGGCGCCGCCCCATACCAGCGCTTCCCTGAACAGCAGTTCGCCGCGCGATGGCGCGTCACGGGTCAGCAGCGCCAGGTCGATCTGGCCACGGTCAACCTTTGCCCACAGTGTGGCTGAGTCCTCGCAGGCCAGGGTGACCTCGACCTCGCCAAAGCGGGTCATGAAACTGCGCAAGGCCGGCATCAGGTAGGTCACGGCATAGTCATCCGGCACACCCAGGGTGACGCGCCCGGACACCGCACCGCCGTGCATCGCGTCTACCATCGTCGAGTGGGCCTCGAGCAACTTGCGCGCGTGGCCGAGCAGGTCGTAGCCGGCAGGGGTCAACGACAGCTGCCGAGGCTCGCGCTTGAACATCGGCCGGCCGAGGCTGTCCTCGAGCTTTTTCAGCTGCATGCTCACTGCCGACTGGGAACGAGCGACCTGACGCGCGGCTGCCGTCATCGACCCGCTGTCCACCACGGCCAGAAACGTACGCAACCAGTCGATCTGTAAATCCTTGGACTGCATGGTGGCGCGCTACCATTCGATAATCGAATGCCTTGTATAACAGATATTCGCTTTTCTGGAATATCCCTGTGCCAGCACACTTGTCGCTACAACGACAGCATCAGCACAGCAGTGAGTACGTCCCATGCCCCACCTGCACACCCGAAGCGAAATCTTGCGAGGCGCCAAAGATGCGCTCCCCGTCATGTTCGCGGTCGCGCCCTATGCCATGGTTCTCGGCGCGCAAGCCTCTCAGGTCGGTCTGTCTTTGGCTGAAGTGGGCGCGATGACGGGCCTCAACTTCGCCGGGGGTTCGGAGTTTGCCGCTATCAAATTGTGGGCGGCGGTCCCGCCAATGCTGACGATCGTGCTCATCACGCTGCTGATCAACAGCCGGCACATCGTCATGGGCGCCGCCTTGGCGCCGTTTCTGCAGCACCTGCCTAAACGCCAGGTGATTCCTGCGTTGTTCTTCATGGCCGACGAAGGGTGGGCGATCAGCTACGCCGACACCCTGCGCCGTTCGCAGGGCCAGCAACTGCCCGCGTTCAGTTGGCCGTACTACTGGGGCGCCTGCCTGCCCTTCTACCCCGTCTGGGTCGGTTTTGCCTTGATCGGCGCGGCAATCGGCCCGGTGCTCGGCAACATTGAAGCTTATGGCTTTGCCATGGCCTTTCCGGCGGTATTCATCGTGCTGCTCAGGGGCATGTGGAAAGGGCCGCGGCTGGCGTGCGCGTGGCTGGTCAGCCTGCTGGTGGCGATACTGGTGTACCTGACGGTGCCGGGGGCCTGGTTCGTGTTTGCCGGCGTGATCGCGGGCATGCTGTTTACCTACCTGCGGGAGGTCATGCAATGATCAGCGCGGCGGCTTTGCTGACAATACTGGGCATGGCATCTGCCACCTATGCAACACGGCTGGCAGGTTACCTGTTGCTGCGCAAGCGCAAGCTCGGGCCGCGTGCCCGCGCCGTCATGGAGGCAGCACCGGGATGCGTGCTGATTTCGGTGATCGCCCCACACTTTGTCTCGCCTCATCCTGAAGAGTTGATTGCGCTGGGCATCACGCTGGTTGCCGCATGGCGCTTGCCGATGCTGTTCACCGTCGCGATTGGCGTGGCGTCGTTGGCGGTACTGCGATTGTATTGGTCGTGAGAACCTGGATTTTGCCCTTCTGCGCGACAAGGACGCTGCATGCTCGTCAACTCGGTCCGCCTAAGCCTCTCCCGCTCCAGCTTCGAGTGACTGATCTGCTTAAGGCAATGCTTGCATCACCTCGGCAACCATCTTCTGCGTACTGTTCGTACCGTCAACCCGCAACACTTCAGACTTCTGCTCTGCCAACCACGCCTCGTGCCACGCTCGGTTGCGCCCCGAGAAGTTAGGGTCGTCATACTGCGAGGCCCATTCGCGGAAGGCCGTGTGGATCCCGTGCATGTCGCCACCCGGTGCAATCCGATCGCCAAAGCGCTCTTTTTCACGCGCGGCCAGCCGTTCAAGGCGAATGGGCGTGGGGGTGACGACGAACACGGTCAGGTCGACGTGCGCAAGCAGCGCATCGCCCCACACCATGCAGGAACCGGTCAGTACCCAATCTTGGTCACCGAGCTTTTGCTGGATCACTTTCACGCGGTCAGGGACAGGCCGCTTGGTCGTGAAAGGTGGGTCGGTGGGCATCCAGTAAGCATCATCGACATCCACATGCCGCGCACCCAGCACGGTCGCGAGGTTTTGACCCAAGGTGGTCACACCGGCACAGGAAGCACCCGTAATGTAGATTCGCAATTGTTCCTCCATGAATGCACGTCGAATTCGGGGCCGCACTATACACCCGACCGGCGCAAGACGCTGAACCCGACGGCTGGCATCGGGTCAGCGTCAGGAAGAAAAGGCAGCCTCAACGCTCCATGACATAAGTACCCGGCGCAGGGCAAAGCGGCCGGTACTTGCGCGAGCCCAGCTTCTTTGGCGCTGCCAGGCTTTCGCCGGAACGCTGCCCAATCCATTCGCGCCAATGCGGCCACCAACTGCCTTGCTGGCGCTCCCCGGCGTTCTGCAGCCAGGTTTCCGGCGCCTCGGCGGCGGCGGGCGCCGCGTAGTAGAACGACTTGGGGTTGCCGGGTGGGTTTACCAGGCTTTGCAAGTGGCCGGCATTGGACAGCACGTAGGTCGTGTCCTCGCCGAACAGCCGGGCGGTGCCGTAGCAGCCTTGCCAGGGGGTGATGTGGTCGGTAGTGCCGCCCACCACATAGGCGCCCACCGTTACCTGGGTCATGTCGATCAACTCGCCGTCAATCTCCAGGGTGCCGGGGTTGCTGTAGGGGTTTTGCTGGATGAGGTAGAGGTAGTCAGCGTGCAGCTGAGCGGGGAGCCGCGTGGTGTCGTTGTTCCAGGCGAGAATGTCGAATGCCGGTGGCGGGTTGCCCAGCAGGTAGTTGTTGACCCAGTAGTTCCAGATCAGGTCGTTCGGGCGCATCCAGGCGAACATGCGGCCCATGTCCTGGCCACTGAGCACACCCTTGCGCCGGGAGCTGGCCTTGGCCGCGCGCAGGGCGGACGGCGTGGTGAACATACCCAAGGTGGTGTCGTTAAGCGCCGACGCCGTGTCGAGTACGCACACGGCCCAGCTGGTATTGGCCACCTTGTGGCCCTCGCCACGGGCCGCCAGCCAGCCCAGGTAGGCTGCCAGGGTGATGCCGCCCGAGCAGGAGCCCCACATGTTTACATCCGGGCTACGGGTAATTCGACGCGCCACGTCCACCGCCTGATCGAGGCACAGCGCGTAATCGGACAAGCCCCAGTCGCAGTGCTCGCGGGTGGGGTTGCGCCAACTGATGACGAACAAGCTTACGCCGCTGTCCTGTATCCACTTGACCAGGCTTTTTTCCGGCGACAGGTCGATGGCGTAGTACTTGTTGATCTGCGGCGGCGACATGACCAAGGGCCGGGCAAAGACCTTTTCGGTGGTGGGCGCGAACTGCAGCAGCTCGAACATTTCACAGCGAAACACCACCTCGCCTTTGGCCGTGGCGATGTTTTCACCCACCGTGAATGGCGTACTGTCGACCTGCCTCGGGAGGCCGCGGTTGTTCAGCATGTCCTGGCCGAAGTGGCGGATGCCCCTGGCCATGCTCATGCCGCCTGTGTCCACCAGTTTGCGCAGCGCCGCGGGGTTGGTCAGCGGGGAGTTGCTCGGTGCCAAGGCATCGGCCAGCTGTGCTGCGACGAAGCGGGCGCGGCTTTTTTCCAGCGGGGCCAGGTCGGTGGCCTCGATGAAGCGGGTCAGCTCTACCTGGCCAGCCAGGTAACTCTGCAACAGTGCGCGCAGGAAGGCGTTGGATTGCCAGGCCGGGTCGGCGAAGCGCTTGTCCTTCGGGTCTGGCGCGATGCTGGTGTTGCCTGCAACGATGCCGCGCAGCGCCTTCAGGTAGCCCCCCACATGGGCACCCGCCTTGAGCGGCGAGGTGCCCACGGCCTTGAGCAGGTAGCCGGCTGAACTGGCCAGGTCGGCTGGGCGCAGGCTGACCAGGGGGTTGCCTGCCAGGGGCTGGCTGGGGGTGACGGTCTCGTTCGTTTGCGTGGATCTGCTCATGGCGGCTCTTGATTCCGGGCACGGTTGTGTTGTGCTCCGACTCTAAGGCAGCCGTGGCTGCGGCCACTTCTCATCGCACGACAGCGGTTTTTCACTTCATGACGGGGGAGCGATCTGACAGAAAGCACCGGCAAACTCGGTGCCATCCACGCTATGGTCAAGACAACTCCCCGAAAGAGCAATCACGGCTAGGCACCTTGATGCCTGGACACAGGATGCTAGCGCTCACCGCACCTTCCAGAGGCTCCGTTCGTTGACTGACTCACAGCACAGCCCTACCTACGCAAAACGGTTCGAAGCCGTGCTTGCCTACATCGACAACCATCTCGAAGATGACCTGTCGGTGAATGCACTGAGTCGCATCGCCAACTTCTCGGCGTTTCACTTTCATCGGCAATTCACGGCGTTCATGGGCGTTCCGGTTTCACGGTATGTGCAACTGATGCGGCTTCGACGCGCGGCGCACCAATTGGTCGCCTCGCCCGCAACGTCCGTGCTGGAGGCCGCATTTGGCGCTGGTTTCGAAAGCCCCGAAGCCTTTTCCAGAGCCTTCAAGCGTGCCTTCGGCATGGCGCCGAGCGTGTTCGCCAAGGCCCCGAACTGGCAGGCCTGGAGTGCGGTATTCGTTGTTCCCCATCGTTCCAGGAGTATCACCATGCAGATCCGTATCGTGGATTTCACCGAAACCCGCGTAGCCGCGCTCGAACACCGAGGTGCGCCCGCCCTGGTCGGCGAAAGCGTCGCGCGTTTTCGCCAATGGCGCATGCACAGCGGCCAATCGCCAGTGGCCAGCAGCCGCACCTTCGGCATCCCCTACGACAACCCCGACACCACACCGTTGCACGCCTTCCGCTTCGCCGTTTGCGGCGAGATAGACGAGGCTGTGCAGCCCAACGATTTCGGCGTGCACGAACGGATTATCCCGGCAGGGCGCTGTGCGGTGATTCGGCATACCGGTTCGCCTGACTACATTGGCGAAACCATCTACCCGCTTTATCGTGACTGGTTGCCGTCGAGCAACGAAGAGCTGCGCGACCACCCGCTGTTCTTCCATTACCTGAGCGCGTACCCGGAAACGCCCTTGGAGCAATGGCAAACGGATATCTACGTCCCGCTGAAGTAGGCCGTGCCCTGCCCGCCCGGTGCCGGGCCGCCGAGCCCCCACGCATGAGCCTCTTCGATAAAGTGCAGCACTGCACGCGAACGCTCGTCAATCCGTGAAATCAGCGAAAGTTCACTGACCATTTCCGCTTGCGCCAGGGGCACGATGCGGATGCCCGGCATGGTCAGCCGGGTCATGGTTTCGGGCACGATGCTCAGGCCGATGCCGGCGGCCACCAGCCCAGGAATACTCATCAGCGACGGCACATACATGATGTTCTGCGGGTGCAACTGGTGCTGCCGGCACGCTTGGAGGGTGTGGGAGGTCAGGCCGATGCCGGTGCTGTCCTGGAGAAACACGAACTTTTCGTGGCGCAGGGTCGACAGGTCCCCGCTGAAGCGGTCGGCCAATTCATGGTTGTCCGGGATGAGCAGGACGAGCCTGGACTGGCTGAATGGATGGGTGCGCAGACGGTCCGGCAGGTGGTCCTTGAACACCCGGGCAAAGGCCAGGTCGAGTTTGTGGTCGAGCAACATGTCGAACTGCGCGCGAATACCGGCGTCGACCAGCGACACCTTGACCTCGGGGAACGTGCTGAAGTAATGCCGGAGCAATTGCGGCAAATTGGCTTCGAACAATGCCGAGTGGTAACCGATGTTGATTTCGCCCACCTCCCCCCGCTTGGCACGCCGGGCCGCGGCCATTGCCCGTTCGCTGGCCTCGATGGACTGCCGCGCGTGAGGCAGGAACGCCTCGCCAGCAGCGGTCAACGCCACGCCGCGGTTCTCCCGCCGGAACAGCGTCAGCCCGAGCTCAGACTCAAGCGTTCGCATCAATTGGCTCAGTGCCGGTTGTGCAATGCCCAGTTGCTCTGCCGCCCGGCTGAAATGCTGCAGGTCAGCGGCGACCACAAACGCTCTAAGGTGACGCAGTTCCATAATCGCTACCCATAAGGCTGGCTTATCTATTTATCGTGATTTCGATAATTATTCTGCAAGCAGGATGCGCTAACGTCTATTCACTTCGACGATTCCTTTCCACTGCATTGCCCGAGCGGAATCGTATGGGTATTCCGACACCATAAAAACAATGACGAGCCCCTTATGAGCACAATCAGTGACGCGCCTCATGATTCGCGCATGCCTCGCAAAGCGGTGACCGCCGCGACCATTGGCACAGCGCTGGAATGGTTCGACTTCACGTTGTATGGCGCGATGTCCGCGACCATTCTGCCCAAGTTGTTTTTCCCTGCGATGGAACCCACCGCAGGCCTGCTCGCTTCGCTGGCAACGTTCGGTGTCGGCCTGGCCGCGCGGCCCCTGGGCGCCATTACCTGTGGCTACCTCGGTGACAAACTCGGCCGCCGCAACTTGATGCTGGCCACCGTTACCATGATGGGCCTGGCTTCGGTACTGATGGGGTTGTTGCCCACCTACGGCCAGGTGGGTATCTGGGCGCCGATCCTGCTGGTGCTGCTGCGGATCATTCAAGGCTTCGCACTGGGTGGCGAGTCCACTGGCGCGCAACTGATGGCGCTGGAACACGCCTCCCCCGATCGTCGCGGGCGCTATTCCGGCATGCTCGGCCTGTGCTCACCCCTTAGCCAGATTTTGGCCAACGGCGTATTGATGGGCCTGGCAGCGACGCTTTCAAGCGAGCAATTCGAGAGCTTCGGCTGGCGAATCCCGTTCCTGATGAGCTTCGTCCTGGTAATCGTCGCAATTTTCATCCGCCTGAAAGTCGATGAAACCCCGGCCTTCGTGGCCTTGAAGAAGGCCCCGCTCAAACAGGAAAAGAGCCCACTCACATCAGCCGTGAGCAGCCATTACAAAACCATCCTGCGACTGATGCTGTTCTTCTGCTCACCCGCTGCGCTGTTCTACTTGATCGTGATTTTCTCCCTCAGCTACCTGACCAAGCACCTCGGTTTTAGCCAATCGACAGGGTTCATGTCGCTGATGGTGGCTAACATGTGCGCGATTTTCGGTGCGCTTGCCGGTGGTTATCTGTCTGATCGTTGGGGGCGTAAAAAGGCGCTGGCATTGGGTTCGTGCATGACGTTGCTGATCCTGTTCGTCTACTTCCCAATCCTCAACACCCTGAACGTCCCCGCCATCATGGCAATCATGGGGCTGTTCCTGGGCTTCACCCAGTTCCAAAGCGGCATCCAGCCTGTGGCCTTCGCCGAAGCGTTTCCTACCCAGGTCCGCTACTCGGGCTCGGCACTGGCCTACACAGGCGCCAATCTGGTGATCGGTGGCCCAATGCCGATGATCGCCGTGTGGCTGATGAGCCAGTCGAACAACTCGCCGTGGCCGCTGGTGACGCTGTGCGCGGTGATCAACCTGATCTCGCTGGCGATGATCATCACCGGCCGGGAAACCCGCGGCATCGACCTGAACGCCGTCGCCGAAGACGACACCGTCGAAGCCCGCGCTACCACCCTTCTTTCCAAATAACGCAGCAGGACAATCATGAATCGCACCGTTTTCATCCTTAACGGCCCTAACTTGAACCTGCTGGGTCGCCGTGAACCGCACATCTACGGCCACACCTCGCTTGAGCAAATCCGCCAACGCAGTGAAAGCCTGGCGCTGGAACTTGACCTGATATGCGACTTTCGCCAAACCAACCACGAAGGCGTCATGGTCGACTGGATTCAAGAAGCCTTCGAGCAAGGCGCTGCAGTGATCATCAACCCGGCTGGCCTTTCGTTTCACTCGATTCCAGTACTGGATGCGCTGAAATTACTCGACACACCGGTGGTTGAACTGCACCTGTCGAACATTCATGCACGGGACGAACTGCACCGCCACTCGATCATGTCTGGCGTGGTCAATACAGTGATCTGCGGCATGGGCGCTGACGGGTATCCCCTCGCAATCCGGGCTATCGATACTTTACTGCGGCGTCAGGCAGCCAATAATTAACCGCCCTTCACCGGACGCTGACTGGGTGGCCCTTCGGCAACTTCGGAACGTCGCGCTTACACCCTGAACCGCCCTACCAGCGCTGTCATTTCCCCCACCAGGCCCGACAGCGCCTGGCTCGCCGCACGGGTTTGCTGCGCCCCGGTCGCCGACTGGTTCGACAACTCGCGAATGTTCAGCAGGTTCCGGTCCACTTCCCGCGCGACCTGGGCCTGCTCCTCCGCCGCACTGGCGATCACCAGGTTGCGCTCGTTGATCTCGCCGATGGCGCTGTAGATACCTTCCAGCACCTGCCCTGACGCCAGGGTGACGTCCAGGGTCGACTGGGCCCGGCTGGTGCTGGCCTGCATCGAGGCAACCGCGGCTTCGGTACCCTGCTGCACACGCCCGATCATCTGTTCAATTTCCTGGGTCGATGCTTGTGTGCGGTAGGCGAGCGTACGCACCTCGTCCGCTACCACCGCAAAACCACGCCCGGCCTCACCGGCGCGGGCGGCCTCAATGGCGGCGTTGAGCGCCAGCAGGTTGGTCTGCTCGGACACCGAACGGATCACTTCCAGCACCTTGCCGATGTCCCGCACCTGCCCCACCAGCTGCTCCAGGTGCCCACTGCTGGCCTGGATCTCATGGGTCATGGCCTCGGTACCGTCGATGTTCTCGTTGACTTGCCGGCGGCTTTTTTCGGCCAGTTGATTCGATGCCTGCGTGGTCTCGGACGTGGAGACGGCGTTACGTGCGACCTCCTCGACCGCCGTGGTCATTTCGGTGACGGCAGTGGCAGCCTGCTCCAGCTCCTGGCCCTGCTGGCGCAGGTTATTGGCGCTTTCCTCGGTAACGGTGTTCAGCGCCGTCGCCGCGTCAGCCAGCTGTTGTGTGCAGCTGCTGAGCTTGCCGAGGGTTTCGCGCTGGCTCTGCTGCATGCGCTCCAGTTCGTGGAACAGCTGGCCGATTTCGTTGCGCCGCTGCACCACCACCGGCACGCTCAGGTCGCCGCCGGCGATGCGCTGAAAGTGCTGGCCAGCTTCACGCAATGGATGCAACACACGCTGTGCGATGAAGGCCCAGCACAGCGCCGCCAGCAGCAACGTCACACCCAGCAGCCCCAGGCTCAGCAGTTGTGCGCGCTCCAGACGGCGGTCGGACTCGAGCATGATCTGCTGGCTGCGCTCGCTCAAGGTGGCTACCAGTTGCTGACGCAGCGCCTGCAGGCGGCCCATGGCATTGCCGGCGTCGGTGTTGACCTTGAAGTACTGCTCCAGCGAGCGCTGCCGCACGGCCTCACGCTGCCCCGCCACCGCCTTGGCGTAGTCGGCGAAGGTGGCCTGCAGTTCCTTGGCCGCCGCATGCAGCGCAGGTTCGCGAGCGTTGCCGACGAACTCATCGACCAGTTTCTGGCTCTTGTCGTTCAATTCGACCGACAGCGCCATGCGCTTGTTCGCACTCTCGTCATGGCCGCCCAGTTGCTCGATGAAACCCGAGGACACGTTGGCGCTGGCGCGGATCGCCATGAGCAACGCATTGTTCAACCGGTCCGACTGGTGCGCGGTCTGGTCCAGTTCGCTGATCTGCTCATCGCTGCCCACCGCCGCGCGCCAGGCACTGACGGTGGAGAACAGCAAGGTCAGGCTGAACAGCGACAGCACCCAGAACATTCCGGTGCGAATCTTCAGGTCGGCAAACATACGGGCAATACTCCTCATGGTCCTGTTGGCACCCCTTCTCATCGGGATTTCGATGGCGGGTGAGCAGGTATCGGAGTGCCCGCTGCGGGCTTGAGTGGCGCTGAGGCGCTTGTGTGCGGTAACCGCACGATTGTTGCCGGCGCCTTGCATGTGGCGGCGCATACGTGCAAGGGTAAAAAAGGAACGTCAGTCATCAGAAAAGGAAGATAAGCACCTTATGCTTGGAATCACACGTATCCATCGCTACGTGCGCCCATTGCCTGCAAGCCAAGCAGCAGCCAGTGGGCGTGACGTCAACGTCAAACCAGGCGCCCGCCTGGCCGCGAAGCTTGCCACCCTCCTCTGCACACCCCGCGCCGTCCCGCCCTACCTCTGGGTCAACCCCGAGCGCCCCCCTGTCGATCGCATGCCCCCTACCTGACCGCCCACACGCCGTCATCGCACCGGCCTCGCCATTCAGTGGCTGAAGGCGGGATGTCTCACGCAAAAAATAAGGGGCAACACCCAATGATCATGTTTCAGGGCAAGAAAATTCACAGCGCCATCTTCGACATGGATGGCACGATGTTCGACACCGAGCGCCTGCGTTTCAGGACGCTGAAGCAAGCTTCGCTGGAAATCTTCGGCACCGCCTTGAGCGAGCAAACGCTGATCGGCTCGCTGGGCCTGAGCGCTAAAAAGGCCGAGGCCCTCGCCAAGGCTCACAACGGCGATGACTTCCCGTATGCGCAGATCCGCCAGCGCGCCGATGAGCTCGAACTGGCGTACGTGCGCAACCATGGCGTGCCGATCAAAGCCGGCCTGCTCGAGGTGCTGGAGCGCCTGCGCAAGTCCGGCCTGACCCTGGCGGTCGCCACGTCCAGCCGCCGCGCCATCGCCGAGGAGTACCTGATCAACGCCAACGTGCTCAAGTACTTCGACATCACCGTTTGCGGCGACGAAGTCAGCCAAGGCAAACCCCACCCAGAAATCTTCCTGCACGCCGCCCGCGCGCTCAATTGCCAACCCGGCCAGTGCTTCATGGTCGAGGACTCGGAAAACGGCCTGCTCTCAGCGATCCGCGCCGGGGGACAGGCAATCCTGATCGAGGACATCAAGCCGCCCGCGCCCGAGGTCAAGGCCGGCGCGCTCATGGCCTACCGTGGCATGCACGCCTTCCTCGCCGACTTGAGCGAGTGCGTGCCCGACTTGGGCATGCCGGCGCTCGACGAGGCGTTCCCTGCCTCACTGAACCAGTTCCGTGTCGGCATCCACGGCTTCGGCGCCATCGGTGGCGGCTACCTGACCCAGGTGCTGTCCCATTGGGACGGCTACACGCGGCCCTGCGAAATCATTGCCGCGACCCGTTCGCGCATGCTCCGCGAATCGGTCGCTGCGTTCGGCCGCTACAGCGTGCGCTACGGCGCCACCGCGTTCGACCAGACCATCGACAATGTGCGCATGATCGACATGGACGACGAAGAGGCGGTAATTGAGATGTACAACGCCGCCGAAGTCGTCGGCATGAGCCTGCCCGAGCAGGCCATCGCGCATCAGGCCAAGGTCATTGCCAAGGGTTTGCTGCGGCGCTTCGAACGCAGGGGGCGCGAGCTGACCGTACTGATCGTGTTGAACAAGATTGGCGGTGCGGCGTTCGTCCGGCGCCAGGTGCAGGCGCAGTTGGCGCTGCTGTGCACGCCACAGGTGTGCAAGCAGGTGCTGGAAAAGACCCATTTTGCCGAAACGGTGGTTAGCCGCATCGTTTCCAAGATCAGCAATGACGCGCTGGTTCGGCAGTTACGCATCAAGTCGCAGATCTTCAAGAACAGCCTGGAAGATGAGCCAGCGGTCACCCGCAAACCCGCCACGCCAGCCCCTGAATACGAACGGCTTATCGGGCACTTCAGGCCCTTTGCACAATCCAGCAGTGCCATGAGCCAGTTGCACCTGATCCTGTTCAACAGCGAGCCCGACATGCCGCTGTACGTAGAGCGAGGCAGTGATTTGCTGGAGCGGCTGCGCCAGGTAAAAACGGTCGCAGACATTACCCAGATCCAGATCATCAAGAACCGCTTATGGAATGGGCCGCACGCGATCATCGCCTGGTATGCGAGCCTGCTGGGGCACACCTGGGTCGGCCAGGGCATGGGGGACGCCCGCGTCAGTGCGCTGGCGCAGCGCCTGATTCATCAGGAAGTGGCGCCAGCGTTGATGGCCGAATACCCGCAGATGTCAGAGGTCGTCAGCAGCTTTGCCAATGCGTTTCTCGAACGGTGCAAAACCTCGTTCAAGGACCCTTGCGTGCGGGTTGGGCGCGACCCCATGCGTAAATTGCAGCGTAACGAGCGCATCCTCAGCAGCATCGACCTGGCCCGCAAGCATGGCATTCAAACGCCTGCGCTGGCGTTTGGGGCGGCGCTGGCCATTCACTATGCGCTGCACGGCAACGCTAGCAAAGATCGCGAAGCCCAGTTGATCAAGGCGCTGTACACGGCCAGCGGCGAACGTGTCGAAGCGGTGCTCACCCATGACGGGGAGTATCAGGGCAAGCCTTATCCGGGGCTGGACCCGGTCAGAGATGCCGAGCTGGTCGAAAGCATTTCGGCCAACTTCCGGCTGTTGCTGGAACGGGACAGGGCTGACTGGGCACTGCCCGCTGCGTTGGCGCGGGGGTCGTCCGAGTGTGGTAGGGCGTCGGCCAAGCATTCGCTACCGGTTGCTTGAAGCGGTTTGGTAAGGGCGGTGTGTCGATGTGTTCGCCCTGACATCGTCAGCGCCTGGGAAATCGAGCGCCGC